>CAZXSG010000529.1:0-4134 GCA_964643185.1 uncultured Holophagales bacterium | reverse complement strand
GCGTGCCTCGACGGGGCAACCGTCGGTATGCCTGCTCGTGCGAGCTGCGCGACCTCGAGGACGACGAAGGCGGACTGGGTGCGGTGGCCCCGCGTTGCGCCGCGGTCTCCGCTGCGCACGGCCGCATTGACGCTGGCACGGCTGGCGTGAAACGCGGGGAGAACGCCGGAGACGAGCGCCGCGAGTGCCGCGAGGAGGACCGCGAACGCCGCGACGCCCACGTCGACGCGCACGTTCTCGAGGCGCGGCAGGTCGGCCGGCAGGAAGGCCCGCAAGGCCGAGACACCGAGGGCCGCCGCGAGAAGGCCGAGAAGGCAGCCTGCAGCCGCGAGGAGAGCGCTCTCGAGCAGGATGAGCCTTACGATCGTGCCCCGGCCGGCGCCGAGGACCTGGCGGATCGCGAGCTCCCGCGTGCGGCCCAGCGAGCTGTTCAGCGAGAGGCTGGCGACGTTGAGGCACGCGATGAAGAGCACGGCCGTGACGGCCCCGAAAAGAACGAGGAGCGGCAGCCGGGCTTCGGTCACGTTCGTTTCCCGAAACGTCTCGACCTCGACCGCGAGGTTCCGGTCGGTGTCCGGGAACTTCGCCGCGAGAAGCGTGGACACACGCGCGAGGTCCTTCGATGCGGATTCGAGCGTTGCGCCGGGAGCGAGGCGAGCGATCTGAGTGATGAAGCGGGCCGAGCGAGGAAATGTCTGCTGCGGATCGGGAATGAAGAGCTCGGCGCCGCCGAAGCGGGCTCCCGGCGCGAGGACGCCGACGATCTCGTGCGGCACGCCCGAGAGAAGCAGCTTGGTGCCCAGGGCCGCGCGATTTCCGGCGAGGCGCGTCGTGAAGAAGCGGTCCGTGACGACCACGACCCGGCCGGGGCCCTTCTCTTCCTCAGCCGTGAAGCCCCGTCCCAGGATCGGGCTGATCTGAAGAGTCTGGAAGACGTTGCCGAAGGTTCTCAGCCCGCCCACGCGCTCGGGCACCTCACCCAGCGATACGGTCATGTCCTCGCCGTAGAAGCCGAAGCCTGACGTGAGAGCGGAAGACCCCGCGACGAGGTCGGCAAAGCGGCCCGGAGATCCGTTGACGTCCTTCCCGCCGTCGCGGTCTACGAGGCGCACCAGGCGCGCGGCCTCGGGAAACGGCAGCGGGGCGAGCAGGATGGCATTCACGAACGAGAAGAGCGCCGTGGAGGCGCCGATGCCGAGGCTCAGGGAGAGCACCGCGACGATCGTGAAGCCCTTGCGGCGACGGAGGGAGCGGAGAGCGCTCTTCAGCTCGTGGGTCAGCATGCAGCAGACAACGCACTCGCCATGCCAGTCGGATTGGGGTGAACGACGTCCGATCCATTCCGGAAGCGGGACGGAGAGGGAACTCAGCGGACGTTGAGTCCGACGCTCGCCGCGCCGCCCGGGTAGGATTCCGCCGAATGCTGGGAGAGAGGCTCGCGCACTACCGGATCCTCGAGCGCATCGGCGAGGGCGGCATGGGTGAGGTCTTCAAGGCCGAAGACCTCAAGCTCCTGCGCCTCGTGGCCCTCAAGGTGCTCCGCGGAGGGACCGGCGACGAGCGCCACGCGCGCCTCCAGCACGAGGCCCGCGCCGCGTCGGCGCTGAGCCACCCGAACATCGCGACGATCTACGAGATCGGCGAAGGCGAGCGGGCCGGACAGCGCATGAGCTTCATCGCGATGGAGTACGTGGCCGGATCGAGGCTCACGGACGCGGCCGCTGCGTCGGCCGACGGCGTGCCGGGGGTGCTGCGGCTCGTGAAGGACGTCGCGAACGCGCTCGACGAGGCCCACCGGAGCGGCGTGATCCACCGCGACATCAAGCCTTCGAACGTGCTCGTCACGAACGGCGGACGGGTGAAGGTGCTCGACTTCGGGATCGCGATGTATTGCCCCGCGGCGGACGCGAGCCGCGAGACGTGGAGCGGACCCCTCGCGGGTGCGAAGGGCGCGAAGGGCGCGGACGGCGAGGTGGCGGGCACGGTCTCGTACATGTCGCCCGAGCAGCTCCTCGGGAGGGACCTGGACGCCCGTACCGACGTGTTCTCGCTCGGCGTCGTGCTCTACGAGCTCCTTGCGAAGCGGCTTCCATTCGAGGGCGCGACGCTCGGCGCCACGTTCGATGCGCTGCTCCACGCCGAGCCCACGCCGCTTCCCGCCCTGACGGGCACGGTCGACGCCGAGCTCTGGCGCGTGGTGCGCCGGATGCTCGAGAAGGAACGCGAGCGCCGCTACCCGACGATGCGGGATGTGGAGCTCGACCTCTGCGCGGTGCTGCGGGGCGATGCCGTGGCCCGGAGCGCCCCCCTCGAGCGCTCGGTGGCCGTCATGGGGTTCACGAACATCACCGGCAGCCCCGAAGACGAGTGGCTCGCGACGGCGATCGCCGAGACCGTGACCGCCGACCTCAAGGAGCTCGGCGGCGTCGCGGTGTTCGGCAACGAGCGCGTCCACGAGGTGCTGCGCCGGCTTCGCTCGGGCCACACGGTCCTGGACGAGCGGCTGGCGATCGAGGCGGGACGCGAGATGGGCGCGCGCTGGATCGTGACCGGCGGCTTCCAGCGTGTGGGGGAGCAGCTCCGCATCACGGCGCGCTTCCTCGAGGTCGCGACGGGTGAGGTTCTCCGCACCGTGAAGATCGACGGCCCGACGGCCGATCTCTTTGCTCTGCAGGATCGCGTGGCCCGCGAGCTGGCTCAGGGCCTCCCCGTCCTCGTGAGCCCGGTCGCGCCCGTGGAAGCGCCGGAAGAGACCACGGTGCTGCCGGCGTACGAGGCCTACACGAAGGGCGTCTACAACCGCAGGATCGCGGGGCGCGATTCGCTCGAACGCGCGATCCTCTTCTTCGAGCGGGCGGTGAGCCTGGACCCTCTGTATCTGAGGGCGCAGGTGGCCCTCGCCATGGCCTACGACGACAAGGGGCAGGACCTTTCGGCGGATGAGCCGGTCGAGAAGGCCGTCGCGATCTTCCAGAGAGTCCTCGCGCGCGACCCTTCGCGCTCGGAGGCCTGGCGGGGGTACGCCTCGGCGCTCGGGTATCTCGGCCGCGATGCCGAGGCGCTGGCGGCCGTGCAGCGCGCACTGGCCCTGAGGCCCGAGGACGCGCGGGTGCACGCGTCGTACGCCCGCATCCTCTTCCTGGGTCAGGCGCGATTCGCCGAGGCCGCCGCGGAGCTGGAGATCGCCCTTCGCCTGAACCCTCAGGCCGGCTGGGCGGCCCTTCAGCTCGTGCACTGCTACACGCTGATGGGAGAGCTCGGGATGGCCGAGGCCATGGCTCGGCGCGCCGTCGACCTCCAGCGGCAGCTCGTCTCCGGCAAGGAAGGCTTCCTCATCGTCGGCGCGCACACGCGTCTCGGATACGTGCTCGTGCTCCAGGGGCGCTTCGAAGCGGCTCAGGAGGAATACCAGGAGGAGGCGCTCTTCCTGGCGCGTGTCGAGCACGTGCTGAGGCAGCGCGCGCGGATCGAGCTGGATGCGCGGCTCGGGGAGCTGCTCCAGAAGCTGGGGCGCGACGAGGAGAGCCGGGTGCATCTGCGCCGGGCCGTGACGAGCTTCGAGGAGCGGCTCGCCATGGGGGCCGACGAGCCTTTCACCCGCTATTACGCGGCGCTGGCGCTCGCGCTTCTCGGCGAGCGGAACCGGGCCCTCGAGTTCCTCGAGGAAGCCGCGAAGAAGCGCCGGCGTTTCACGGTTGCGCGCTCGCTCGTGGAGCCCGGTCTCGCGGAAGTCCGGTCGGAGCCCCGGTTCGCGGCCTTCGCGGCGCTCGCCAAGGACGCGTAAAGGCCTTCGCTAGCGACCTGCCCGAGGTGGCTTCCCTTTTGCTTTGTAATGTGCGTGACCGCATGCGCCATGGCTCGCGTTCTCTCGGCACCCGGGACCTTCAGCCGCTCGTTCAGCCGGCCGGAAGGGATTGCGCGGCGTGATGGGCGTCACTTTTTGGCGAACTCCGCTGCAAGACATACCAAAATTTGTCCGGTACGTAACTGTCTAGATACTTCGGATTGCAAATCCGCTGGATCCGCGGTGTGCCCCAGGCCTGACGAATCGATGGAGGCGGGATGACGATGACGCTGCGTGGAGCGAACGAGGAGGAGTCCATGACGAGCAGGAGCTCTTTGAGGCGCTGGATG
>CAZXSG010000528.1:0-4135 GCA_964643185.1 uncultured Holophagales bacterium | reverse complement strand
GGCCTTGAAGTCTCCCGGCCCCCCGCCACCGAGAGGCGCGTAGGGATGAGCCGGCGTGCCGCTCGAGGAGACCCAGGGGCTGGTGCTTCCCTGGTTCGGAAGGTCATCGGCCATGGTGTACCCCCGCAACGTGAGTCATTGGCGGCGAGTCTACGACGCAACGGGCGGAACGCCGCGTCAGGCCTGGAGCAACAGTGCGAGATCGGTGAGGGGCATCACCTCTAGGTCTTCCTTCAGGCGGTAGCTCTCGGTTCGCGGGTACACCACCAACCTTCGGGCGGGGCAAAGATCCGTGCACGCCGCGTGGAAACCGCGCTCCACCTTGGGCGTCAGGCTGCGCTTGATCTCGACGGCCCAGATCTCGCCGCTCGGCCAGACCAGCAGGAGATCCACCTCGGCACCTCCCGAGGTCCGGTAGAAATGCGGGGACACGCCCTCGGGAGCGGCCGCGATCAGGTTCTCGACGACGAAGGCTTCCCAGCTCTGACCGAGGACGGGGTGCGACAGCAGCGTCTCCTTGTCAGCGATTCCCAGAAGGGCGTGGAGCAGCCCACAGTCGCGCACGTAGACCTTCGGCGATTTCACCAGCCGCTTGCCGAGGTTCGCGTGCCAGGGCGTGAGTCGGCGAAGCAGCAGGAGGTCCGCGAGGAGGTCGAGGTAGCTTCCGGCCGTCTTCACGTCCACGCCCAGGTTCCGGGCGAGATGGGCCGTGTTCAGAAGGCCGCCCTGGTTGTGAGCCAGCATGGTCCAGAAGCGCCGGAGGGTCTCGGCGGCGATGCGGGGGCCGAACTGAGGAATGTCGCGCTCGAGGTAGGTGCGTATGAAGTCCTGCCGCCACCTCAGGCTCCGGCCGTCGTCCCGCGAGAGGAGGCTGTCGGGGAAACCGCCTCTCAGCCACAGTGAATCGAGCGGCAGGTGGCGCGTCTCGAGCGCGTCGAAGGGAGCCAGCTCCAGGAACGTGATGCGGCCCGCGAGGGTCTCTCCCGACTGCTTGAGAAGGTCCAGCGAAGCGGACCCCAGGAGCAGGAACCGGCCGGACCGGAGTCCCGCGCGGCGTCCGCGATCGATGAGGCCGCGCAGCACGGGAAACAGTCCGGGCGCCCTGTGGACCTCGTCCAGGATGACGAGCCGTTCCGAGTGGTCGGCCAGGTAGAGCTCGGGTTGGCTCAGCTTCGCCCGGTCGGCATCCGACTCGAGGTCCAGGTAGAGGGCGCGCCGGGCCGCGCCGACGTGGAGGGCCAGCGTGGTCTTGCCCGATTGGCGCAGCCCCAGGAGGGCTACGGCCGGGCTGTCTCCGAGGGTCTCCCGGAGCCTCGAAGTGACGCGGCGGGTAATCATCCTTGCAATAATGGAGTCTCACTGGATGATTTGCAAGGATGAAGGCTTCGAAAGAGCGCCTCGAAGAGCTACGATCGCGCCGTGGACGCACCGCCCCTCGTGGGCATCACCGCCGGCAACGACCCGAACAACGGCGACTACTACGTTCTCCGTTGGGACTACGTGCGGAGCGTCGAGGCCGCGGGGGGCGTCCCGGTCGTCCTGGCTCCGAGCGGCCCGGCCCTTCACTCGTCGCTGCTCGAGCGGCTCGACGCCCTCATCCTCACGGGCGGCGTGGACATCCATCCGAGCTGCTACGGCGAAGAGGCGCACCCCACAGTCACCCGGACGTCGGCGATCCGCGACGAGTTCGAGCTTCGGCTTCTGGCCGACGCGCTCGATCGGGACGTGCCCGTCCTCGGGATCTGTCGGGGGAGCCAGATGCTCAACGTCGCCCTCGGAGGCAGCCTCATCCAGGACATTCCGAGCGCCATCCCGACGCACGCCTCGCACGACGACGCGGAGCGGCCGCGGTCCGCGCTGGCCCATCGCGTCGAGGTGGATCCCTCCTCGCGGCTCGCCGGGATCCTGGAACGCACGCACCTCGACGTGAACAGCTTTCACCACCAGGCCGCTCATCGGCTCGGCCGCGGTCTCGTGGTCTCCGCACTCGCCGAGGACGGCGTCGTCGAAGGCATCGAGCTGCCCGGCGCCCGGTTCGTGATGGGCGTCCAATGGCACCCCGAGGCGTTCGTGAAGACTCCGGAGCTTTTCGGCCGACTCTTTGGCGCCCTCGTGGCCGCGCGACACCCGTCGCCGGTTCACTGACCTTCGAACCTGGGGGTTTCTCGATCCCCCCAGGCCCCCACCGGGGAATTTCCCGGTCGGGGAATCAGGTCGCCAACCCCAGTCGTTCCCTGACGGTGTCCCGGTAGATCCGCCCCACCGGCACGGCCGTCTCGTCCCCGAACGGCAGCTCGACCCGTCCGCCCGGCGCCGTGCGGAGCGCGCGCAGGTGCTCGAGATTCGCGATGTACGAGCGGTGGACGCGCGCGAAGCACGCGGGCAGGAGCGCCTCCAGGGCGAGCAGGGTCTTCTCGTGCAGGTGGGTCGTGCCGTCGGCCAGATGGATCTCGCTGTAGTCGTCGGCTCCGCGGATGAAGACGATCTGTTCCACGGGCACGCTCCGGAGCTCCCGTCCCCGTCTGACGACGAGCGTCCGCGTGCGCCCCCGCGCCGACGTCTCCCGTCCGAGGACGCGTTCCATCGCCAGTCGCAGGCGCTCCTCGCTCCAGGGTTTGGCGAGGAAGTCGGTGACGCCGAACTCGAACGCGCGGAGCGCCTGGTCGTGGTGCGCCGAGACGATCACGGTCTGAAAGCGCGAGGCCGCCGCCTCCTCGAGCAGCTCGAATCCGTCGCGGCCCCCGAGGTTGAGGTCGAGGAACAGAAGGTCGACCGGACGCTGCAGCCGCTCGCGGGCCGCGCCGAGAGACGCCGCGAGGTCGATCTCGGCGTCGCCGGCCATTTCGCGAACCTGGCGCTCGAGGCGGCGCGCGACGACCGCCTCGTCCTCGACGATGAGGATCCTCACGCGGGCACCCCGATCGAAACGCGCCACAGAGGGCCCGCGCGCTCCTGCCGGAACGACCACGCGTCGCCCCAGGCCTCGCGCAGCCGCGCCTCGATGTAGCGCGTGCCGCTGCCGGCACAGCTCGGGGCTCCGCTCTCTTCGGCCGGCGCCTCGAAGACGTACTCGATGCGCGCGCCGTCGCGCCGTTCCCGGAGCTTCAGCGTGACCCGTGCCGCGGCCGGGCCGTGGGTGATCGCGTTCTCGACGAGCGTGTGGAAGATCGCGGGCGGCACCAGCCGTGAGCCGTCGATGCCGTCGGTTTCGAGCTCGTAGCGCACGTCCTTGCGGAGACCCATGTTCGTGAGATGGCTGCGGCAGAGCCTCAGCTCCTCGTCCGAGGTCACGAGGCTCCGGCTCGACATCCCGCCCAGGATCCGGAGCTCCTCCGAAAGGGACTCGATCATGCGCACGGCCGTCTTGGGCTCCGCCTCGATCCACTCCGAAAGGGCCGTGAGCGTGTTCATCAGAAAGTGCGGCTGGAGGTGCATGCGCAGCATCTCGAGCTCGAGGCGCGCTTTCTGGTCCTGCTCGCGTCGCACCTCGAGCGCGTGCGAGCAGAGGAGGCAAACGAACACGAAGTTCAGGGCGAAGTAGACCCCCATGTCGAGCCAGTCGTACGGGAAGAGGAAGAGCGCGACCGTCGCGCCGCCGCAGCCGAGGAGCGCGAGGAGGCTGCCGGACAGCCGCCTCGCGGCCGCCCACCCGGTCCAGAGGGCCGCGAAGACGAAGCAGACGACGAAGATCAGCACCGACTTCGGATCCCAGCCGCGAGGGATGAACGGCCCGATCGTGCACGCGGTCGCCACGGCCGCGAGCCACGGTCCACCGGTGCGGTGCGGGAAGCGCGCGATGACGAGCGCGACGAGCTGGACTCCGGTGAGCCACGAGAGCACCACGGTCGCCGTCAGCCTCACGATGTGCCAGTCGTACGTGTAGCCGAGGAGCGGCCTCCAGGCCTCGGCGACGAGGAGCCCCGCGGCGCTCGTGCAGAGCGTGCCCAGGAGGAGGAACGACCGGTCCCGGCGCGTGAGCCCGTACATGGCGAACGCGAACACGGCCGTCAGCAGGATTCCGCTGAGCGCGATGAGGGCGAGGTGCGCGCCGCGCGAGCGGGCCGAGAGGATGGTGTCGTAGTTGCCGCCCAGGAGCGCCCAGTACCCGGTCTGCGGCGAGAAGCCCCGGTGAAAC
>CAZXSG010000527.1:0-4141 GCA_964643185.1 uncultured Holophagales bacterium | reverse complement strand
TGAAGAAGGAGCCCGGGAACTTCCGGTCGGCGATCGCAGCCCGACTTTCTCGCCTCTCTCGCTCGCCGCCCTCGCCACCCTCGTCGCCGGAACCTGCGCTGCGGCGGTTCCCTCCGAGCGGTGGCTGGGCCCCGTGCGCTGAAGTTGGCGGCGCGGCCTTTCGGAAAGCGTGCCTTCCGGTCGACGGAGGCGATCAGCTCTCCGAGAAGAGCCCCATCTCGTTGCCGTTCGGGTCGACGAAGTAAGCGTCGAAGCCGGACGCTGCCTCGCCGATCTCGCTCCGGCCTCGGGTCACGCTGCCACCGAGCTCCACGACCCGCGCGAGAGCGGCATCCAGGTCGTCGACGTGGAGCACCAGCACCATCGCGCCCACCGCCGGCTTGCCGTTGCTGTTGAACGCGCCGCCCACGTTACCCGACTCGAAGAACCAGTAACCGGGCCCGGGCACATTCGTCTTGACGGTCCATCCGAAGGCCTTCTCGTAGAAGTCGCGCGCTTTCTCGAGGTCGGGCGCTGGAATCACGATGTGGCAGAACGGGGACGGGGCCTTCGCGGTGCTCATGATCCCGCCAGTCTAGGCTTGTTCCTTGGATCGCCGCGACGCTCTACCAACGCCCGGCGAACGCGCCGTCTCAGATCCCTTCCGGTTTGGGTGAGCCGAGGCGTTCTGAAGGTATGCCTGAGATTCCGAGAGTGAAGAGTGCGGCGTACTCGACCTGCAACACGACCTCGGGCGAAATCTCGCCGATACGGGTTCCGAGCCGTGCCTTGTCGATCACCCGCATCTGATGGCAGAGCGCCAGAGTCCGACGCGAGGCCCGTCCCGGCGCAGAGAATGAGAGCGCTCGACGGCAGCCCGCTCCGCCGTAGGGTCGTCGTCAACGGAACCACGAGGACGGTCGCTCGCGATCCGCCTCAGGCGGCGCCGAGCTCGCGGACGATGTCTCCGGCCGACAGCACTTCGTGGATCGCCGAGACACTCTTCCCCGCCTGCCACGCGTCGGCGCTCGTCGCGCCCTTCATCGACGCGTTCTTGAGCCGGAAGAACGACTGCAGCGAGTAGATCGAGCGGATCAGGTGCTTCGTCTTGCGCCCTTTGAGCATGAGACGGCCGATGGGGCCGGCTTTCGTGCCGAGGCGCTGCATGTACGGTGTGTTGATCACGGCGAGCGGCACGCCCGTGAGGCGCTCGGTGAGAACGATGTCCTGCTCCTTCGCGTCCACGATCGCCTTCTTGTAGTCCGCGTGCGCCGTGCATTCCTTGGCCGCGATGAAGCGCGTGCCCATCTGCACGCCCGCGTAGCCGAGGTCGAGCATGTGCCGGAAGCCCTTGCCGTCGCCGACGCCCCCCGCGGCCACGAGAGGCACGCCGAGACCCGAGAGGTCCCTGAACAGGGACTCCGCGCTTTCGGCACCCGCGTGACCGCCCGCCCGGTTGTTCACGCAGATCAGGCCGCCCACGCCGCGCGTGAGCGCCTTGTCGGCCCACTTCGCCGAGACGACGTCGTGGAACACCACGCCGCCGTGCGGCCCCACGCGGTCCACGACCCACTTCGGGTCGCCCAGCGCCGTCACGAAGAAGCGGATGCCGTGCGCGAGCGCGACGTCGACGTACTCGATCATCCGCTTGCCGTAGACGCTGCCGAGGGACGACTCCGTGAGCACGTTGAGCCCGAGCGGCTTCTGCGTCAGCCGGCGCAGCTCGTCGAGCCCGACGGCGAACTGGCGCTTGTGCACGTAGACGAGGGAGAGCGGCTGGATGATGCCGATGCCGCCGGCCTCCGAGACCGCGGCCACGAGCTCGGGGTTCGAGCAGGGGTACATCGCGCCGCAGATGACCGGGACCTCGATGCCGAGGAGGTCGGTGAGCGCGGTCTTCATGTACGGGGTCCCACGAGCCAGCAGGCCTCGGCCTTCGAGACGATGTCGCCCGCGGCGTCCCGCACGACGACAGGGATCCGGATCTCGTGCTTCTCGATCACCGTGGGGACCTCGCAGCGGCACTCGGAACGCACCGTTCCGCGGGCCTTCTTGGTGAACTCGATGGAGAGCCCCGTGAGGATCGCGCGCCCCTCGGGGGGCATCGCCATCGACATCGCGAGGCCGGTGGTGAACTCGGCGAGGTTCATCTGGGCGATCGCGTGGATCGAATCCAGATGGTTCCGCACGGAGCGCCGGTCGGTGAGGACGACCTCGGCGTGGCCGGGCTCGAGGACGTCGACCCTCGCGCCGATGGAGCCGGTGTAGGGAATCATCACGCCACAAACCTTGCTGAACAGCCACTTTCCGCCTGGGAGAGGGGAGAGGCGCAGCCAGGCGTCACGCAGCTTCTTCTCGGGAGACTTGGGGGTCGGCTTCATCGCGGGCGGATTGTAGGTGCGCTGCCTCCGCCTGCTACCATCCGCCGCTCCCCGGCGCGTTCCCTGCGCCGATCTTCCCCGCGGAGGCCCCAGTCATGCCGGAAGTCATCCTCGAAGAAGCGCGCACGCTGCCCGCATCGGCCTACGTTCCTCTCGGGCGAACGGGGCGCACGGTGTCGCGCGTCGGCTTCGGCACCTATCGCGTCGACGACCGGCACCCGGCCCAGCGCGAGGCCCTCGAGCTGGCCCTCGACTCCGGCATCAACCTCATCGACACCTCCACCAACTACGGCGACGGGCACAGCGAGCTCCTCATCGGCCAGGTCCTCAAGGCCCGCGCGGCCGCTGGGAAGGACAACACGGGCATCACGCTCGTCACCAAGGCCGGCTATGTCCAGGGCTCGAATCAGCGCGAGGCGCACCGCCGTTTCAAGGCCGGGAGCCCCTGGCCCGAGATGACCGAGTACTCCAAGGACTGCTGGCACTGCATTTCCCCGGCCTTCCTGAAAGACCAGATCACGTTCTCGCTGGACCGCCTCGCTCGCCCCCGCGTCGACGTCTTCCTTCTGCACAACCCCGAGTACTTCCTCAGCGATCAGCACAACAAGCGGGTCAACTCCGAAGAAGCGCAGGACGAGTTCCACGCACGGCTCACCCGCGCGTTCGCGCACCTCGAGACCGAGGTCGCGGCCGGCCGCATCGGCTCGTACGGCATCTCCTCCAACACGTTCGTCGTGCCGCGCGACCGGCACGACTTCGTGGACCTCACGCGGGTCCTCGAGAACGCCGGTCCGGGCTTCTCGGTCATCCAGCTCCCCTTGAACCCCGTGGAGCTGGGCGCGAGAGAGAAGCACCACACCCGCGACAAGCGGAGCGTGCTCGACGTGGCGAAGGCCGCCGGTCTCGGCGTCCTCGTGAACCGGCCGCTCAACGGCTTCAGCCAGCAGAGCCTCGTGCGTTTCGCCGCCATCGCTCCGCCGTTCCCCGTGGTCCCCGGTGCGTCGAGCCGCTCGCTCGCGCAGCTCGCGGCGCTGGAGGCCGACTTCGCCCGCACGTTCGCTCCCCGCCTCTCGATGGAGAAGGGCGCGCCACCGCCGGAGGAGCTCCTCGACGTGCACGACTTCTTCAAGCAGGTGGCGGCCTCGGCCAAGGACATGGTCACCATCGCGGAATCCTGGGAGCAGTTCATCGCGCCCCGGCTCAGCGAGCTGCTCCCCCAGCTCGAGGAGGCGTTCGCGAAGGACCCGGCGTTCGCGACGTGGAGCCGCGACTACAGAAGGCTCGTGAACGAGGTGGCGTCCTGGGCCTCACAGCGCGCTCTCGAGAACGAAGGGACACGCAACCAGGGCCTGGCCGACAAGGTTCGCGCGGCGTTCGGCGACGTTCCGGGAGAGACCATCTCGCAGAAGACGCTCCACGGCCTCGCGACGACGCCGGGCGTGGATTGCGTGCTCCTGGGGATGCGCAAGACCCGCTATGTGGAGGACGCGCTCGGGGCGTTCGTTCCTCCGGCCTGAGACCTTCGGCCTCGGGGTGCGGTGATAAGTTCTCCGCATGGCCACTTCGAAACGGACGCGGCGCGACGAGATCGACGCTCTCCTCGAGGGCGCGCTCACGGAAGAGGTCTTTCCCAAGACGGCGGGAGACGAGCCTCCGGTGGGCGACTGGCCCGACTGGCTGGACCCGGTGGCCAAGGTCGTGCTCGAGGAGACGCGCTCGCATCCCGACGGTCCCATCGCGGGCCTGGCCTCGCTCTCGCGGGCGTACGGCGTCAGCTTGAG
>CAZXSG010000526.1:0-4141 GCA_964643185.1 uncultured Holophagales bacterium | reverse complement strand
TTCGCGCTGGGCGTCGCCATCGCATTCACCCCGCTCTTCGGCTTCCACACCTGGATGGCCCTGGGGCTCGCCTTCCTGCTCCGCCTCAACAAGCTGGACGTCCTGCTCGGCACGCTGGTCGTGAATCCGCTGACGTTCGCGCCCGTGAGCGCCCTCGCGATTCCACTCGGCCGGCTCATCCTTCGCGCCGAGCGGGAGGCTCTTTCCCAGCTGCCCTGGAAAGACCTCATGAAGCTCGAGTTCTGGCGCACCGCCGGGCCGTCGGTCAAGGCCGTGAGCATGCAATGGGCCGTGGGGATGTTCGCGCTCGCGTTCCTGGCAGGTGCCCTGACCTATCCCATCGTCCTCGCGCTCGTGAAACGGATGCGCGCGAACCGACTTCCCCGAAATCTCACGGCGCCGCCGGCCCCCCCATCGGGGTCAGCGCCCGGCCCTCCCTGAGCGCGCGCGCCTTCGCGCGCTCCTTGATCGGAACGTCCCGGGTCGCGGGAGGCGAGAGCGCGATCGCCCGCTCCCACGCCCGGTCCGCCTCCTCGAATCGGCCCGCATTGGTCAGGAAGAGAGCCCGGTGGAAGACGATGGCGAACGACGCCGGCACGGCCTTTTCGGCCTCGTCCCAGGCGCGCGCGGCCGCCTCCTTCTGGCCCAGCTCCTCGAGCGTCTTGGCGTAGCCCCAGTTCGCGGGCTCGTGGCTCGGGAGAACCCTCCGGGCCTTCTGGTAGAGGAGAAACGCGCCGCGCGTGTCCCCTTCGTTCCAGATCAGCTTGGCGAGGAGCGTCAGCGCCGCCGGAAAACGTCCGGCGATCCTCACCGCATGCTCGGCCTCGATCCGCGCCTCGCGCCTCCGCCCCAGTCTTTCGTACACCGACGCGAGGGCGTAGCGAGCCTTGGCCGACTCCGGCCGCTTCTCGACCATGTCGGTGTAGAGCGTCAGGTCGTTCTGCCACACGAGGTTTCGATCGACGGTCGACGACGCGTACACGAGCACGCCCGCCGCGAGGAACAGCCCGAAGAGGCGGTTTCCCGATTCGACCGCCCTTTCGGGAACGAGAAGGGCGAGGAGCCCGAAGCCCGCGATGAGGATGCCGATCGAGGGCACGTAGGCCAGCCGGTCCGCGTAGGGCGGCCCCACCACCACGAGGAAGTTGGAGAGGGGAAAGAGCGTCCCGAGGAAGAGAAGGACACCGAAAAGCGGCAGCGTGTGCCCCTTGCGAAAGAGCGCGATCACCCCGGCGAGGAGAACCGCGAGGAGAGCGAGACCCCACCACGAGGTGGGATCCGTGAGGCTCGTCGCGACCGGGAGGGCGTTGGCCGAGTGGTCCGCGGCCATGTGGACCGGCACGAAGGTCTTGGCGGGATACATGAAGAGGAGATTCGCCGCGTTGAGGATGCGAAGAGGCGCGCTCATCACGACGAGCGGGTTCTCCACCTGGGAAATTCGCGTCGTTTCCGTGTTGAGCGCTCCCCCGAGGAGCATCGCCCGGACCACGAGGACGAGCACGAACGGAACCAGGGTTCCGAGCCATGGGACGACGAGCCGCTTCAGCCTGAGCGTTTCCCGCGTCTGGTACGCGCGAAACGCCTCGCCGAGGCCGAGGAGACCCGGCGCGACGATCGAGCTCTCCTTGCTGAACGCCGCCAGCGTGAACGCGAAGAGACAGGCCGCATAGGCAGAGAGCGCGAACCGCTCGCCCGAGAACGCTCTGCGGAAGAGCAGCGCGCCCGCGAGCACGAGGACGGCGGCGAGCACCTCGGCGCGGCCTACGAGCGAGGTCACCGCCTCGACGTGAATCGGGATGACGGCGAAGAGCGCGGCCGTGGTGAGCGCCGCCCGCCTCGGGACCGCGATGGCGAGCAGCCACAGCGCGACGAGCACGGTGGCCGTCGCATGGAGCAACACGTTCACGAGCCGGTAGAGACCCGGATCCGGCCCGTGGATCCAGGTTTGAACGGCGAAGGTCAGGAGCAGGAACGGGCGGTAGTTCGCCGTCTTGAAATGCCCTTCGAAGAGCTGAGTGGTCACGAGCGTCCGAATCTGGGAGGGAGAGGACAGCCGCGGATTGAGCTCGACCACGAGCCGGTCGTCGAACGTGTAATCGAACCCGAACGTCCCGAGGAACGGCACCATGGCGGTGAGGAAGAGAGCCGCACCCAGGAGGAGGCCCAGCGGCGCGGCGCGGGGCGCGGGCTTCTCACCCTCGTTCACGGCAGCTCCTCGAAGCGCGAAAGCGCATATCCCAGGGATGCGTCCTTGGGCACGCGGCCGGACACCTTCCTCACGAGCGGCAGCACGGCGCGGGCCTGGCCGCGCGTTTCAGGATGCGACAGCGCGAGATCGAAGAGGCGTGTCGCGGGTTCCGGGTCTTTCGGAGCGCCGCGCACGGCGCGCGCCAGCTCGGCGGCGGCCGGCAGGGCCTTCAGCGCGAGGAGATAGCGTTCGGCGATCAGCATCCGGCACTCGGTGTACGTGGGCTGCTTCAGGAGCGCGCGGCGCGCCGCATTCAGCCCCTCGGCTTCCTTCCCGAGCGCGAAGAGCGCCTTCGCGAGACCCAGCTCGGCGATCGCCGCGCCCTTGCCGTCGGCCACGGCGTCCCGCCAGGCCTTCTCGGCGTCCTCCCTGCGTGAGAGCTCCGTCAGCAGCCGGGCGCGGTGATAGGAGATGGGGTACGAAGACGGCAGCCGGCGCGCGCCTTCGTCGAACTGCGCGAGCGCGCCCGCGAGATCGCCCGAGGCCTCGAGTGACTTCGCGAGGCCCCATCGGCCGTTCTCGAAATCGGGAAAGATCTCGACGCTCCGCCGGTACGCCGCCACGGCCGGCCCGAGCCGCTTCTCGTCCCAGTGGAGGCGGCCCAGGAAGGCCCAGGCCTCGTAGTGCCTCGGGAAGATCCCCACGGCGCGGAGGAGATGGGTGCGCGCCAGGCGTTTCTCGCCGCGGCGGCTGGCATCGAAGGCGAAGTCGTAGCGGCCCTTGGCAGACTCCGGCACCTTTTCGATCATATCGCCGAAGAGCGCGCGATCGTCGGCCCAGGCGAGGTTGCGATGCATCGTCCCCGCGCCGTAGAGCACCACCGCGACGGAGAGGAGAACCTCCCTCACGGGCCAGGGCCGCGGCAGCGGAACGCTCCGCACGAGCGGCGAGAGAAGCGCGACGGCCATCATGAGGAGCCCGGCCGAGGGCAGGTACACGAGCCTCTCGGCGTAGATCGTGCCGATGGGAAACGGCACGTTCGACGTCGGAAAGAGCGCCCCCAAAAAGAATGCCCATCCGAGACCGAAGAGCGGCCGTCTCGCGAGGAGGAGGAGCGCCGCCACGCTCACCGAGACGAGGAAGAGCGCCCCGGCCCAGGCCATGGGCTCGCCGAGCTTCGTGGCGAGGGGCAGCGCGTGCGCCGAGTGATCTCCCGAGAGGCCGATCGGGAGAAACGTCTTTTCCACGTAGCGCACGATGAGCGTGCAGGCGTTGCCCATTCTGAGGAGCCGCGGCTGCGTGACGAGCGAGTTCTCGAGATCGAAGATTCCGGCCTTCTTCGAGAAGAGAAACCCCTCGAGCGCGAAGTAGCGCACGGCGAAGACAACGACGACGGGACCGAACACGCCGAGGAGCGGCAGCGCCGCGCGCCGGAGGCGAGCGAAAGGCGGCCCCGCGACGTCCGTGCGAAAGAGGAGCCCGAGAAAGACGACGCCGGGCAGGATGAACGCGTTCTCCTTCACGAACACCGCCGCCTGGAAGAGCGCGAGGCACAGCAGGTACGGCGCGACACGAAGGCGCTCGCCGGCCGCCCGTGTCCCGGGCGCGGCCGCCCGTGTCCCGGGCGCGGCCGTCGCGCGGTGGAACGCGAGCGCCGAGGACATCACGAGGAACGCCGCCAGCACCTCCGCGCGCCCCACGAGCGACGTCACGGCCTCGACGTGAATGGTGGACACCGCGAAGAGCGCGGCCGTCGCCACGCTCGGCCCGCGCGGAAAGCCGAGAGCGAGGAGCCACATCGCGAGGAGCACGGTGACCCCGCCGTGGAGCGCGATGTTCACGATGCGAAACGCCCAGGCGCGGTTCCCGTGTATCCATTTCTGGACGGCGTACGTCACGAGGACCAGCGGGCGGTAGGCCGTGCCCGAGGTTAGCGGCCCGCCGAAGTAGTGC
>CAZXSG010000525.1:0-4146 GCA_964643185.1 uncultured Holophagales bacterium | reverse complement strand
CGCGGCGAAGTCCAAGACGCAGAAGACCCGGACGTTCGGCGTCATGGGCCTCGTGCGCGGCCCCTTCAACAAGGTGGGGAACACGCCCGACAACACCGTGTACTCCTGGCCCAACCTCTTCATCGCCGAGCTCTTCTGCTTCGGCCTCGCGGTGCTGGTGCTGCTGGTCCTCGCGTTGCTGTTCAACGCGCCGCTGGAGGCTCCCGCCAACCCCTCCCAGCCGCCGAACCCGTCCAAGGCGCCGTGGTACTTCCTGGGCCTCCAGGAGATGGTCTCCTACTCGGCGTTCTGGGGCGGTGTGGGCATCCCCACGATCATGGTCCTCCTGCTCCTCGCCGTGCCCTACCTGGACCGCACGAAGCTCGGCGTGGGCGTCTGGTTCTCGAGGCAGCGGGTGCTGGCGAACGGTCTCTTCGTGATCGTGCTCGTGGCGAACCTCATCTTCATCGTCGTCGGAACGTTCTTCCGGGGCGCGAACTGGGCGTTCGTCGTGCCGTGGGAAAAGCCGCCTGCCGCATCGGCGGGCGGGCACTGAGGAAAGAGGAGAGCAGACCATGCGTGCCGCCCTCGCCTTCCTCTCCGTCGTGGTCCTCGCGCTCCACGGAATCGTCTTCTACAGTCAGTTCTTCGCGCGCTGGCAGGAGCACCAGCAGAAATACTTCGACGAGGCCGCCGCACAGTCGGAGAACCCGGCCGTCAAGGCCGCCCTCCTCGCGCGGAAGCCCGCCATCGAGCAGGCCCTCGTGCGGAGCTTCGGCCAGGAGCGCGTGGACCGCTGCGCGACCTGCCACATCGCGGTCGAGGATCCCCGCTTCGCCAAGGCCGACCAGCCCCTGCGGACTCACCCCGCGATCCCGGGCCACCGCTTCGAGACGTTCGGCTGCACCATCTGTCACGACGGTCAGGGCCGCGCCGTACACGCCGAGCAGGCGCATCACGGCGGAGAGGACTGGCCCTGGCCGCTCCTGCCCAAGGAGCTCATCCAGGCCAACTGTGTGCAGTGCCATTCCGAGCCGGGCTGGGAGGGCGCGCCGCTCGTGAACCAAGGCCGCCAGCTCTTCTTCGAGAGAGCGTGCTACACGTGCCACACCATCGCGGGGCTTTCGTACGGGTCGATCGGGCCCGAGCTGACCGACGTGGGCAAGCGGCGCCGCGTGACGTTCGTGCGGAGCAAGATCGAGAACCCCAAGGCCACGAACCCCACGTCCTCGATGCCCCGCCAGGACCTCACTCCCGAGCAGGTCACGGCGCTCGTGGCGTTCCTCAAGGCGCAGCAGGGCGCGCGCATCACGAGCGCGCCGCTCTCGGCCTACCGGTCCAGCCAGGCCGAGCGGCCCAAGTGGCTCGCGATGTCCTCGATCGTCGGAGCCGACACGGCCGCCGCGCTCGAGGGCAAGGCCGCCGAAGCGCAGGGAGAGCAGCTCCTCAGGCGCGTGGGCTGTCTGTCGTGCCATCGGCTCGACGACCAGGACGGCAAGGTCGGCCCCGAGCTGGCGTTCACCTCCGTGCAGAGGGAGCGCGACTGGCTGTTCACGCACTTCAAGGACCCCAAGAGCGTGGTGCCGGGCTCGGTCATGCCGCCCTACCCGCTGCCCGACGGTTCGTTCGAGGCTCTCACGAGCTACCTCCTCTCGCGCAAGCCTCCGGAAGTGCCCGCGGCGCCGGCCGAGCGCTATCAGGCGCTCTGCGCGCGCTGCCACGGCGAGAAGGGCCGGGGGGACGGCGTGATCGCCGATTACCTCGACCCGAGGCCGCGCGACCTCACGAAGGGCGCATTCATGAAGACGAAGACGCGCGAGCGGCTGCTCGAAGCGGTGAAGAACGGCGTCGGCGGCACCAGCATGGCGCCCTGGGGCCGCGTGCTGGGTGAGCAGGGATCCGCCGAGCTCGTCGACTGGGTGCTCGGCAACCTGACGCGGGAAGGCCCGTCGAAACCGCCCACGGGCCGCAAGGTGCCCGAAGCGAACCCCGTGGCGTTCTCGAAGGAGAGCGCGGCGCGGGGCGAGGTCATCTACCTCGATCGCTGCTGGGGCTGCCACGGCAAGAAGGCCGACGGGCATGGCCCGAACGCCGACCTCATCGTCCCCCGCCCGCGCAACCTGCGGAACGCTCCGTTCATCTCCTCGGTGTCGTACACGCGCCTCCACGAGAGCATCAAGTACGGCGTCCAGGGCACGGCGATGCCCGCCGCCGGCTTCGACTTCGCGCTCGACGACAAGGCGATCGGCGATCTCGTCAACTACATCCACTCCCTGACCCGCAAGCCCGCCGGGAAGCCCGAGCCGCAGGTGGCCTCGGTTCCGGCGACCGTTCCGAACGAGAGGTGACGCGAACATGAGCAGTCTGGCCGCCCCGTTTCCGGCAACCGCTACGGCGGCTGCCCCGCCGGCCTCCCACGAAGACCGGAGCTCGTTCGCCTTCCTGGCGATCGCGTCGCTCTTCTTCGTGATCTCCGGGATCGTCGCGCTCCTCGTGGCCGGCAAGCTGCAGATGCCGACGCTTCTCGGCAACATCGCGTGGCTCACATATGGCCGAATGCGTCCGTTGCACGTGAACGGCATGCTGTTCGGCTGGCTGCTCGCCGCCGACATGGGCCTTGCGTTCTATCTGGTGCCCCGCCTCTGTGGCGTGAAGCTCTGGAGCGAGAAGCTCGGAATGGCCACCATGTACCTCTGGGTGCTGATCATTCTGGGGGCCGTGGTGGAGATCCCGCTGGGACACAACCAGGGGCTCGAGTACGCGGAGCTGCCCACCTGGCTCGACGTTCTCGTGGTGGTCGCGTGGCTGATGTTCGCCGCGAACATCTTCATGACGGTCGCGAACCGCAAGTACGAGCAGATGTACGTGTCCCTCTGGTACATCATGGGCGCGATCATCTGGACGGCGTTCGTTTACATCGTGGGGAACTTCGCCACACTGTTCACGACCGGCGTCAACCAGGCAAATCTGAACTGGTTCTATGTCCACAACGCGGTGGGTCTCATCTTCACGCCTCTGGGCCTCGCGCTCGGGTACTACTTCATCCCCAAGGCCGCCGAGGCGCCTCTCTACAGTCACCGGCTCTCCATGATCGGGTTCTGGTCGCTGGCGTTCGTCTACGTGTGGACGGGCGCGCACCACATGCTCCACGGGCCGATCAGCCAGTGGCTGCAGACCGTGTCGATCCTGTTCTCGGTGATGCTCATGATCCCGGTCTGGACGCTGGTGTACAACTTCTTCGCCACCATGAAGGGACAGTGGCACCAGCTCAAGGACAACGTTCCCATCAAGTTCATGATGACCGGGACGATCTTCTACCTCCTCACCTGCTTCCAGGGTCCGATGCACAGCCTGAGGAGCGTGAACGCCATCGTCTCGAAGACCGACTGGATCGTCGGCCACGCCCACATGGCCGTGCTCGGGGCGTTCTCGTTCTTCGCGGTGGGCGGCGCCTATTACGCCATCCCGCGCATGCTGAAGACGCGGCTCCACTCCCAGGCGCTCGCCAACGCGTCGTTCTGGCTGTGGCTCGTGGGCGGCCTCTCGTTCTTCGTGTCGCTCTGGATCGGCGGCTTCCTCCAGGGGCTCCAGTGGAACGACCCGAGCATTCCGTTCATCGACACGGTGAAGTTCATGAAGCCCTTCTGGAGCGTGCGGCTCATCGGCGGCACGTTCATGTTCGGGGGCATCCTGCTCTTCTTCTGGAACCTCCTCGCGACCTGGCTGCACCGCGCCGAGCGGCCGGCCGAGGCAGTGTGAATGTCATGATCAAGAAGATCGACAAGAACAACATCCTGTTCGTCGCGGCCGCCACGGGCTTTTTCGCGATCGGCGGCATCCTGACGACGTTTGCTCCGCCGCTCCTCGACGCCAGCTGGGCCAAGCCAGCCCCCGGCCTGAAGGACTACTCCGAGCTGGCCAAGGGCGGAGACGCCCACGCCGATCTCGTGATGAAGGGGCGGGCCATCTACGTACGGGACGGCTGCTGGTACTGCCACACGCAGCAGACGCGCACCATCGAGGCCGACACCGTGCGCTCCGGCTGGCGCGACGTGCGGAGCCCGGTCTCCACCCCCGACGAGTTCGTCTACGACAAGCCGCACCTCTTCGGCACGCGCCGCGTGGGTCCCGATCTGTCGCGGGCCGGCGGCAAGTACGACAAGCAGT
>CAZXSG010000524.1:0-4147 GCA_964643185.1 uncultured Holophagales bacterium | reverse complement strand
CGACCCACGCGCCCGTGTGGCTCCGGCACCTGCCCGCGCTCTCGCGCCAGCTGCCCACGCCCATCGTGGCCGACGGCGCGGCGCTCCCCTCGGCAGACCGCATGCCGCGAGAGCTGGCCGACTTCCTCACCGCGTTCGCCGCGGAACGCCCCGTGCTCTTCATGCTCGACGACTTTCACTGGGCCGACGCCGCGAGCGTGGATCTCCTCTCGTACCTCGCGCGCCGGCTCGGCTCGATGCGCGTCCTCGTGCTGGTGACGTACCGGCCGGCGGAGCTCGAGCTGGGCAGCCACCCGCTCAAGCAGGCGCTCCGCTCCCTGCCGTCGAGCGTCGGGGTCGCCCACCTCTCGCCCGCACCGCTCACGCCTTCCGACATCCGGGCCCTCGTGGCCCGCGAGCTGGACGCCCAGCCCGCGACCGAGGTCGTGGAGCTCCTGGCCGATCGCACCGAAGGGAACCCGCTCTTTCTCGTGAACCTCCTGCGCAGCCTGGTGTCCGCGGGGACGCTTGCCGTGAGCGAAGGCCGCGTGGTGCTCCGGGGGTCTCTCGAGGCCCTGACGAACGCGGTGCCGGAGGGCGTGCACGACGTCATCCAGGCGCGCCTCGAGAGGCTCGACCCGCGGGACAGGGAGCTCCTCGAGGCGGCGAGCGCCGTGGGCTACCGCTTCGACGCGGCGCTCGTGGCCGAGGTCTCGGGGGTTTCCGAGAGCGAGGTCGAGAGCCGCTTCGCCCGCATTCAGAGACAGTTCCGGCTCATCGCCGCCGAGGGCGAGTTCGAGCTCCACGGAGGGGCGTTCACGTCGCGCCACCGCTTCGTGCACGCGTTCTACGAGGACGTCCTCTACCTCGGCCTCTCGGCCCGCCGCCGCGCGTTTCTCCATCTCGCCATCGGCAACGCGCTCGCGGTGCGGCACGTGCACGAGCCCGAGACGGTGGCCGCGACACTCGCCGTGCACTTCGAGAAGGGGCGCGATTTCCTGCGCGCCGTGGAGGCGCTCACGCAGGCGGCCGAGTCGGTCGCGCTGCGCAGCCCACGCCAGGCCAGCCCGCTCTTCGCGCGGGCCATCGATCTCTCGAACCGGCTGCCCGAGAGCATCCAGCTCTCGACCCGCTCACGCCTTCTCACGCGGCTCGGCCGGCACCAGGGCGAGTCGGCCGAGATCGCCGGCGACGCGCAGCTCTACGACCGGGCCGAGAGCGCGGTACGGGAGGCCCTCACGCTCGCGCCCGCGGGGCCCGACGCCCCCGAGGCGCAGACGATCCTCGGGCTCGTGGAGCTCGAGAGGGGGCGCAACGCCGAGGCGCTCGCGACGCTGGCCGACGTCGTCGCGCGGTTTCCGCGCCACGCGCCGGCCTGGTCGATGCTCGCGTACCTCTGCAAGAACACCGGTCTCTGGACGGAGTGCCTCGTGTTCCAGTCCGAGGCGGGACAGATCGACCCTCGGCGAGCGCACTCCATTCCGCGCCTCTCGGTGCTGCTCTACGAGGATCGCTACGAGGAGGCCCTCGACGAGGCCAACGCGCTCCTTCGCGAGCGGCCGCACTACAGCCACTATGCATACTGGCGCGGCATCGTGCACTGGTACGCGGGCGACGACGACTCCGCGGCCGAATGGATCGAGCGGGGCCATCACCTGGACCCCGAGAACCTCATCGGACAGGGCGTGCTCGCGTTCCTCAGGGCGCATCAGGGCCACGAGCAGGACGCCCGCGAGCTCCTCGAGTCGGCCCAGCGGGGGGCCGAGGCCGACGGCACGTTCTCGTACTGGCTCGCGAAGGCCGCGACGGCGCTCGACGACGTGGACGCGGCCCGCGCGTTCTTCCTCCGCGCGTGCACGCTCGGCTACTGGAACGTGCCCTGGGTGCGCAAGGACCGCGCGCTTTCGAAGCTACGCGCGACGCCGGGTTTCGACCGGCTGCTCACGCCCCTCGTGAGCCGCCGCGAGGCGTTCGTCACCGCGTTCCGTCTGCGCTTCCCGTAGAAAGCGGATCTCCTCCGCGAAGGCCGCTCGCTCGAGAGCGATCTCTTCGTAACAGTGGCCCGCGGCCCGCCACTCCGAGAGATAGCGAACCAGGAAACGGAGGAGGCCCAGCTCGCGGAACTGGAGGACGTGGGTCGTCTCGTGGGCCACGAGAGCGTCCGAGCTCTCGCCTTCGGCCAGGAAGATGAACGGGCCGAGCGTGACGGCCCAGGCCCGGGCGATTCGCGTGACGGCCACGGCGAGCGCGCCGCGCACGAGCCGCACGTCGGCGAGGGGGGCACCGTGAAACGCTTCGAGCCGCTCCCTCAGGCCCTCGGGCAGCGGCTCGAACGTTGTCGGGTTCAAGGTGCCGGACGGAGCTCGAAGCCGGAAGGCACGTGGAAGCCCTGCGACTTCACCTCGTCGCCGCGGAAGACGGCCCACTGGGGCACCCCGACCGGGTAGTTCTTCGTCACCTGATGCAACTCGTTCACCGAGTTCGCGGCAAAGAGGTGCACGGCGAGCTTCGGGTTCTTCGGGTTGGGCATCACCGCATAGAGCCCGTCGTCGACGCGCGTGTAGGCCTTGCCCTGATGAGTGAACACGTTGTTCGCGAACGTCGCGGGCAGAGAGGGCAGAGAGGCCGCGAGGCTCGCCGTCACGCTGTTCTCCGAGGGCGCGCCCACGAGCACGAGGTCGTAGGAAGAGAGCTCCTCGGCCGTGAGGTCGCTGTCCTTCACGAGGCGGGGAAGGACCTCGCTCGCGCCGTCGGCGAGCGTCGTCGCGAGGCGGTGGGCCAGCGTGTGATGGGCTTCTTCCTGCCGAACGGTGCCGTACACGACGAGCGTCTTTGCGAAGTCGTCGGCGAAGCTGCCGAACGTGTAGGGGCTGTCGAGCGTGACCGGGAAATCCCAGCCCGAGCCGAACGTCACGCGAGTGGGCTTCGTGGCGAACGTCCACTCGGCCTCGGCCCCTTCGAACGGCTTGACCACGAGCGCCCCCGGCGATTCCACCAGCACGCTTCCCCGGAGCGGCCAGGGGGACCCCGTCTGCGCGACGGTGAGCTTCACCGTGAACTCCTTCCCCTTCGGCGTGACCGTCAGCGACGGCTTCGGCGAGGGGAAGCCCTTGCGCGTGAGCCATGGGGACAGGATCGCGTCGATGTCCTTGCGGTCCTTTTTCGCGGCGCGGGCCACCGTGGCCGCGAAGCCGTCGCCACTCACGGGCTTATCGCGGTACTCCTCGTGCACGGCGCGCATCGCCCGGAAGAACGGGCCGTTGCCGAGCGCGAGCCGGAGCTGGTGGAGGGCGAACGTGCCGCGCACGCGAGGAAGGGCGTAGGGCGCGTAGCGGTCGTGAACCTGCGCGCCCTCTGCGGCGGTGAGATCGCCCTCGCGCGCGGCCAGCCAGGCGTGTCGCGCGTTGGCGAAAGCGAGGCGCTCGCCGAGCTGGCGGTAGGCCTTGATCGGGTCCTCGGGCAGCGCGTGCAGGAGGTGCCAGTACGCGGCGCTGCCGCTCGTGAGCCAGTTGTCGGCCGGGGCCTCGGGCACGAGCGAGCCCTTCCAGAGCTGTGCCTTGTCGATCTTGATGCGGTCCTCGACGGCCGTGACGTCCAGCTTGATTTCCTTCGGCTCCGGCTGCGGCTTGGTCGCGGGGCCGCGCGCCTCCTTCAGCTTCCGGGTCATCCAGATCGGGCTCGCGACGGTCCAGCCGTGCGTGTAGTGCGGGGTCGCGCCGGGGAGGTCGGGCATCCGCCGCGTGACCCCAGGAATCTTCTCGCGGAGCGTCGTCTTGCCCTGGTGCGCGAGGAACACGAGCTGCGCGGCCATCTCGGCGTTCGTGATCTTGCCGTCGCAGGCGTGCGGCCGATTGATGGGCGAGGAGGCCCAGAGCGCGATGGCGTTCTGCGCGTCGGTTTTTCCCTTCGTCTTCGCGTAGAACTCCCAGAACGCGATATCGCGGTTCATGGGCGAGTAGGCCATGTCGAAGGGTGCGTCCTCGGGCCCCACGCCGTATTCCTTGCGCACCTCGGGATCCCGGGGGTTGTTGTTCGAGAAGAAGAACCCGGGCGTGCCGAAGGGGTTCATGTCTTCCTTCGAGCGCCACAGACGGCTCTTCTTCGTGCCGAGGAGCAGGATCGCGACCTCGTTGGCCTTCATGTCGGCCATGGGCCAGTCGTTGGTGTA
>CAZXSG010000523.1:0-4147 GCA_964643185.1 uncultured Holophagales bacterium | reverse complement strand
ACCAGCCGCTCGGCCGCCTGCGGGTTGCGAAGATGGACGCCCACACCCAGCTTCAGCGACTCCGCAGTCGAGGCGCCCCACAGCTTCTCGGCGCGTCCGAGATAGAGGCCCCCGTAGGAGCTGAGGTCTTCGTCCGCCGAGATACAGGAAATCGCGTGCGCGCGAACGCGAGTCGGCCCGACAGACCGGAGTGCCACGCTGCCCGGAATCTGGTCGACCGGCGCGCCCGTGGTGATGCGCTGCTCGACGGAGTCCACGTAGCCCATGAAGATCTCCGTCCACAGTGACGAGAGGTTCCATGTGCTGCTCTTGTACTTGGAGTACGCGTCGAAGAGCTCCATCACCTCGGAGCCCCGGTGCGTCGAGCTGATCGTCACGAGGCGGTTCACGTCACCCTGCAGGTAGTTGTCGTCTCGCCGGGGGCCCCAGGTCGAAACGCCCACCCTGGGGTCTGCCGGACGTTCCCCGAGGTACACCCGCGCGAGAACGCCGCCGAGGCTGTGGCAGATCACGTCGGCACGGGTGGCGGCGAAGCCGTCTTTCCGGAACGCCTCGAGAGCTTCGTGGATTCCGCCCGGCGCGGACCACAGCATCTGGGTGTTCGCCGCAAAGGTGCTCGGAGTGGACTTGTCGCCGCCGCTCGATTCCTTGTAGTCGGCCAGGAAGACACGGAAGGCCTCCTGCTTCAGCCGGTCGAGCATGGAGATGGTGTTGCCCGCGGGCGCCCCCGGGCTGATCTTCGTCCAGCATTCCGTTGGGTTGTCGTAGGTGCCGTGCACGAGCACGACCGGCGGGCGCACGAGTGTGAGGGGAATAGAGGCCTCACCTCTGTCGCCGGTCTTCGCGGGTTTCGCGGGCGTGAACACGGCCTTCAGCGTGAACACGCGGGCCCCACGGCCCGACCCGAAGTCGGCGGGCGGCTTGAACAGAGCGAGGGCGCCGACCGTCTCCGTGCCGTCGAGGGGAGCCGCGTTCACCTCGATCGACCGTCCGCCCGGATCGTCGAACGGGTATTTCGGAGACCATTTCCTTCCCAGAACGCCGTGAAGCGTCCCGCCAGCCTCCGCGCCCTCCAGGGAGAGCGTCACCTTGCCCGCCTGGGGAACGATGGCGCGGACGAGGAGAAGGCTTACGCCGTCGGCCGTCGCCCCGGCACGATCGGACTTCAGGAGCTGCGACAGGGCCTCGAGGTATTGCGCGGAGAATCCCGGCAGGTCGCTCGCAATCTGGTACCGGGTCGGGCGGCGGGAGTCGTAGATCGGGTTTGGGTCGAGCAGAGCGAGGTCGATGCTCGACGCCGGCGGTGTGTCCCCCCAGGCACTCGGCGGGATCATCGCGTACAGCTTTCGGCAAAGGGCCTCGACGTCGGGAATCGCCGCCTCGTAGATGGCCTTCGTTTCCTGCTTCCTCACGTCGTGGTCGTGCCGCCCGTTGTCGTACGACTTCGTGACACTGTTGCCCGCGCGGTGGAGGTAGATCGAGATCGTCACGAGGCCACGGTGGAAGAACGCCTGTGCGCCGGCGGTGGGGTAGTAGATGGCTTCCGTCTTTTCGCTCTGAGGCCGGCCGAATTTGTCGGCGAGAGACCCCTCCGTGACCCCCATCTGCAGAAGGCCTCGGGCTCCCGGCGCGAGGTCGAACCATCTGCCGGGGCCGTACGTCGCTTCGTCTTCCACGAACTTCGGGGTCGCGTGGATCTTCCCGCTGATGCTCCAGCAGCTCTCGCCCGGGATCATCCAGCTCGACGAAACGGTCGTCGCGCCGGACGCGACGTTGTTGCGGAGGTCGAAGAGGAGGATGGACGTGACCGCGTTCGGGTCTGGGTCCTGGATCGTCAGGGGGCCGATACCGATGCCGGCGAGCTTGGGCCTTATCTCGGCCCAGATGGCCCGGACCTTCTTGTCGGCCTCCGCAGGCGAGAGGAAGCGTTCCGGCGGTGCCTGAGCTCCGAGGGGCAGCGCCAGCGCGATGAGAGCCGCGAACGCGTGACGAATCAGGGGGTGGCCAGGCGTCCGCCGCACGCGTCGATCATCTCGCGGATTTCCTCGCCAGCTCACGGGCAATTCCGTTTGACTCCCCTCCGGCCCGGCTCTACCGTGCCGGGAAAGGACGGCGACGTGAGCCGGGATTTCCGGCTTGCAAGTGTCGTCGCCACGAAGGGGGAACACATGGGATTTTTCGGATCGATTCTTTCGAAGCTCGGCATCGGCGGCGGGGACGCCCCCGCGGCAGCACCGGCCGGCATTCAGCGTGCGCCCAACATGGTCGAGGCGGAAAGCCGGGCACCGGAAGTGCCCACGCCCGTGACGCTGCCCGAGGCGGCTCCGGCGGCTCCCGCGCCCATCGCGGTGGTCGACGTCGTCGCGCAGCTCGAGAAGCTCGCGGCGGCCCGTAAGCAGAAGCTGAACTGGCGCGTCTCGATCGTCGATCTGCTCACGCTCCTCGACATCGACAGCAGCTACGGTGCCCGCAAGGAGCTCGCCGTCGAGCTGGGCTGCCCCACGGAGCTCATGGGCGACTCGGCCAAGATGAACATGTGGCTCCACAAGACCGTCCTCGCGAAGATCGCGCAGAACGGCGGCAACGTTCCTCAAGATCTCCTGGACTAGGCCGGAGCAGCCGATGCAGATCACGGACATGCTCGCCCAGATGGGCGGTCTCCAGTCCATCGCGCGCGAGCTGGGGGTCAGCGAGGCGCAGGTCGCCCGCGGCGCCGAAGCCCTCGCTCCGGCGATCCTCGGCGGCTTCAAGAAGCAGGTGCAGGCTCAGCCATCGGGTCTGGAAGGGCTCGGTGGCCTCCTGGGTCAGCTCGGCGGCGGGGGACTCCTCGACAGCGTTCTTTCGCCCGAGCCCACCGATGTGGGCCGGGGAAACGAAGTCCTCGGACAGATCTTCGGCTCCAAGGACGTTAGCCGCGCCGTGTCGCAGAAGGCCGCGACCCAGACCGGGCCCGACCCCGGCCAGCTGAAGAAGGTGCTGCCGATGCTCGCGATGCTCATCGCCGGCTACATGGCGAAGAAGGGGAACGCCGGGGTCCCTCAAGCGCAGGCCGACGGTGGGCTCGGCGGCGGACTCGGCGGGCTGCTGGGTGGCCTTCTCGGCGGGGGCGGCGCCGGTGGTCAGAGCGCCGGAACGGGCGGTCTCGCCTCGATGCTCGATCTCGACGGCGACGGCAACCCGCTCGACGACATCCTCCAGATGGCGGGCAAAGCTCTCCGCTGACCTTTCGCGCACCGGGGTGGTCGCTCACCCCTTCGACAGAGGAGCCGACGATGGGCAGTGACCGCCTGCGCCACGCAGTCTCATTGGTTTCCGTCACGGCTCTTCTCGTCGCGGCCGCGGTTCCCGCCGCCGCTCAGGAGCCACCGAACCGCTATCGGCGGTCGAGTCCGAGACGTCGTTCGATATCAAGCCGTATCTGGCAGACGCGGGACTCCGTCTCGATGCCTTCTACGAGGAGCAATTCGTGACCCTGGACGTCCGTGCGACACCGGCGCAGGTCGCAAGGCGCAGGGCGATGCGGCTTCTAGGATCTCCCGTGCTTTGCACGCATGTGATCGCGGATGCCCTGCTTCATTTCCCGAAGCGACTCAGGCGCGGCCTTACGGGTAGGCCCGAGGGCCGCCACCGCGGCCCGGATTTCGGCAAGCGAGTACCGCCGGGGAGGCTGATCCACGACTCGGCCCTTCTTCTTCTTCATCAAAGCCACTTCTGGAAACGCGGGTTCTTCCTGAGCGGTTCGAAGGTCGGGTCGACGCGGAGCCATCCCGGCGTGAGGTAGTAGGGCACCTTCAGGAGCGGCTCGAGCGCGTCGATCGCCTTCTCGTGCTCGCCAGCGAGAATGTAGACGCGCACGAGCTGGTGCCTTACATAAGGCGCGGCCACCGCGTCCTTGCTCTCCGGCAGGAGCTGCACGGCCCGCTCGGCAACCTTGATCGCTTCGGCTCCGCGCCCCAGATAGGCGAGCGCAAGCGCGTGGTACGTGAGGAGCTGCGAATCATCGGGGACCGCGGCGAGTTGCTCTTTCGTCGCCGCGCGGGCGAGCTCCGCGTGCTTCCCGAGGCCCGCCGCGTCGCCATCGAGGGCGTACGCCTGCGACAGACAGATCGCCCAGGTGGCGGGATCGTCGTCGAAGGCCGTGGCGGTG
>CAZXSG010000522.1:2768-4154 GCA_964643185.1 uncultured Holophagales bacterium | reverse complement strand
GGCGAATCTCCTTCGACGGTCACCCTTCGCGCTCACGCGATCTCGTCCACCGAGGCGCCGTACGAGGTCGTGCGCACGATGCGGGCGGCGATCCTCGTGCTCGGCCCGCTCGTGGCGCGCTTCGGCGAGGGCCGCGTCTCGCTGCCGGGCGGCTGCGCCATCGGCGTGCGGCCCGTGGACCTCCACCTGAAGGCGCTCGAAGCGATGGGAGCCCGGATCGCCGTCGAGCAAGGCTACATCCACGCACACGTCTCGCGCGTGGGGGCGCTTGGCGGACGGCTCTCGGGCGCCGATATCGCGTTCCCGCAGGTGACCGTGACCGGCACCGAGAACGTGCTCATGGCCGCGTGCCTCGCGCGGGGCACGACCCGCATCACGAACGCGGCCGTGGAGCCCGAGGTGACGGACCTCGCGCACCTCCTCGTGTCGATGGGCGCGAGCATCGATGGAATCGGCACGGCGACGCTCGTGATCGAGGGCCGGGAGAAGCTGTCGGGCACGGGCGACCGCGCGCACCGGGTGCTGCCCGACCGCATCGAGGCCGGCACGTACCTGGCGGCCGCCGCGATCACGGGCGGCGACGTCCTCGCGAAGAACGCCCGCGGCGAGGATCTACGGGCCTTCCTCGACGCGCTGAAGGCCGCCGGTGCGACCGTCACGGAGAACGCGGAGGGCGTTCGCGTGTCGATCGACGGGCCGCTCTCGCCCGTCGACCTTGCGACGGCCCCGCACCCGGGCTTCCCCACCGATCTCCAGGCCCAGCTCCTCGCGCTCATGACGCGCGCGTCCGGCACGTCGCGCATCTCGGAGACGATCTTCGAGAACCGCTTCCTCCACGTGAGCGAGCTCGTGCGGCTGGGCGCCGACATTCGCATCGAGGGCAACACGGCCGTGGTGACGGGTCCTTCGCGGCTCCAGGGCGCGCCCGTGACCGCGTCGGACCTGCGCGCCTCGGCGGCGCTCGTCCTCGCGGCGCTCGCCGCCGAGGGCGAGACGCTCATCCGCCGCATCTACCACCTCGACCGCGGCTACGACGCCATGGAGACGAAGCTCAAGAGCCTCGGGGCGAACGTCGAGCGCGTGAACGGATAATCGCCGCGTGATGAGCGACCCGAGCTGCCTCTTCTGCCGCATCGTGAAAGGCGAGATCCCCGCGAAGCTCGTCCACGAGACCCCAGACGTCATCGCCTTTCGCGACATCAACCCGCAGGCGCCCGTGCACGTCCTCGTAATTCCGAAGGTCCACGTCGAAAGCACCGGGGCTCTCACGGAAGAGCACGAGGCCCTCGCCGGGAAGCTCCTCGTGGCGGCGGCCGAGGTCGCGCGCAAGGAAGGCCTCGACAGCTTCCGAGCCGTGTCCAACACCGGGGCCGACGCCGGGCAGTC
>CAZXSG010000522.1:0-2758 GCA_964643185.1 uncultured Holophagales bacterium | reverse complement strand
ACCTCCTCACCACCCTGCCCGTGGGCCCCGGGCACCCCGGGCGCACCGCCGGGCACCCGGTCTTCCATCTCCACGTTCCCGTTCTGGGGGGACGCTCGTACTCGTGGCCGCCCGGGTGACGCGGAACTTCTTTCCCCGGGTTCTTCTCCTCGCCCTGGTCCTCTCCGCCACGACCCTCCAGGCGGCGTCGAGCCGGTTCGAAGCCGAGGCGGCCGAGGCCGCAAGGCTCGGGAAGTGGAACGAGGTCCTCGAGGCACTCACGAAGCTGGCCGAGACCGATCCGGGGCGTTACGCCGACGGCCGCTTCGAGTACCTCACCGCCCGGAGCCTCGCCGAGACGGGACGCTCCGCGGAGGCCCTCGCGCGCTTCGAGCGATTCGCGGGTACCGACGACCTCCTCGACGTGCCCGCCCGCCTGGCGGCCGCCCAGCTGCGCTTCGCGGCGGGAGACGGCGCACGGGCTCTGGACCTCCTGCTTCCGCTCCTCCCGCGTTCCGGAGCCGCCGTGTCGCGGCGCGCCATGAGGATCGCGCTCGACGCGCTGGAGATCCGACTCGACGTCGCCGCCCTCCGCCGTCTCGCGGCCGCAAGGCCCAACCTGCCGCCCCGCGAAAAGCGCCATCTTCTCGCGCTCGAGGCCGAGGCGCTCGAGAGCGAGGGAGCGTCCGAGGCTGCCGCCTCGCTGCGGCGTCAGATCCTCTCCGAGGCGCGCCGCGACGACGCGGCAGCGATCGTGCTCGCGCGGGAGCTGCGCGGGCGCACCCCGAAGGATCTGCCCGACGGCCTCCTTTCCCTGCTGATCGAAACGGCGCGGGCGCAGAGGGACCTCGACCTCGCCGAACGCCTTGCCGTCGAGAAGGAACGGCGCGCAGCGGGTTCGGGAGAGCCCTCGGCGCTCTGGGCCGCGCGTTTCGACCTGGGGCGCGTCAAGGCGTCCCGCGGAAAGTGGGCCGAGGCGGAGCAGACGTTCCGGACCCTCCTCGGTAGCGCGCCGACGACGCCGTTTCCCGCGCGTGCCCCCAAGGACGATCGGCCCGGCACGGCCGCGTTCTTCGGGCGCGTGCGGTTCAACCTCGCGGCCGTGCTCGAGAAGCAGGGCCGCCTCGACGAGGCCGCGCTCGAGCTCGGAAAGGTGGCCGCTGGCAGGGCAGGGCCATCGGGTCTCGCGGTCGTCCAGGCCGCGCGCCTCGAGATCGGCAGGGCCCAGCTCGATCGCGCCGAGCAGCTCCTCACGGCGGCGGTTTCGGGCAACGAGCCCGGACGCATCGAAGCGCTCCTCCTCCTCGTGGCGCGCCGCTGCGAGCGGGGGGAACCCAGTGCCGCGGGGCGCGTCCTCGCGCGGGTGGCCAGCATCCGCCGGCTGCCCGAACCGTGGAAGAGCGAGGTCCCGTTCTGGCGCGCCCGGGTCGCCGAGTCGGGCAGGGACTTTCGCACCGCGCTCGCCGTGTATCTCGAGATCCTCGGCAGGCAGCCCTACACCATCGTGGGGGACCTCGCCCGCACGCGCCTTCTCTCGCTCCCGGCGGCGCTTCGCGAGGAGGCGCTCCGGAAGGCCCGGCACGACGGCGCCGCGCTCCTGGCCGCTGGCGACCCCGAGCGCGCGCGCCGGGTGCTCTCTCCGGCGGCGCTCCTCGGCGATCCCGAGGCCCGCGACTTCCTGAGGCTCGCGTACCAGAGGCTCCCGCGCTACGAGGCCGTCGCGCTCGCGCCGGAGCTGACCGTGGACACGCTGCCCTCGCTGTGCGGCGACGCGGCCGCGTGCCGGCTCCTGCAGCTCGGGCTCCCCCGCGAGGCCGAGCCCATCGTGCGCGACGCTCGCCGTCTCGACTCCCTCGTGGGCTGCCTTCTCGCGGCTCGCCTCGCGGAAGACGCGGACGCGGGCCCCGCCGCGCTCGAGGCCGCCGAGGCCCTCGAACGGAAGGTCCCGCGGGATTTCGTGCTCGAGCTCGCGCCGTCGTCGATCAGGCGGGGCCTCGCGCCGCGCCCGTTCGACCGGCTCGTGAAGCAGGCCGCCGCGGAGAGCGACGTCCCGCCCGGGCTGCTCTACGCCGTGATGCGCCAGGAATCCCGCTTCGACCACCAGGCGGCCTCCCCCGCGGCCGCGCGCGGCCTCATGCAGCTCACGCTGCCCGCGGCCGGCGAGGCGGCCCGCGAGCTGAACGAGGAGCCGCCCGCGTACATGGACCTCTACGACCCCCTCGTGTCGATCCGCCTGGGAGCGCGGACGCTCCGCTCGCTCCTCGACCGCTTCCAGAACGACGCGCCGTCGGCCGTCGCGGCCTACAACGCCGGCGGGGGACAGACGACGCTGTGGCGCGCGGGCTCGGGCCTGCCCGGCGAGGCGCTCCTCGCCGCGATCAGCTACGGCGAGACGCGCGTCTACTTCCGCAAGGTCCTCGCGAACCGGCTCGTGTACCGCCTCGCAGAGCGCTGAAGAGGTCCTATCGGCGGTAGATCACGACGCGCGTGCCGTCGCGGAGCTTCTGCGTCCACTCCGCGATGGCGACGTTGAGCTTTCGCTCCCGCACCGCGTCGCGCGCGCGATCCTTCACCTCGAGGGGAGCGTTCTCGAAGTCGGGGACCTTCCCGAGACCGGCCCGGGCCGCCTCCTCTCGAAATGGTCCGTCGTAGTACTCCTTCACGTCCTGCTCGGTCACCTTCACCTGAGGCGCGAGGCGCTCGCGGGCGTAGGTGTCGAGCGCGATGCCGTGGCGGATCCACGTCCTCACCTCGGACTCCTTCACGCCCGCCTCGGCCA
>CAZXSG010000521.1:0-4154 GCA_964643185.1 uncultured Holophagales bacterium | reverse complement strand
GTAGTTCTAACGGCCATCCTGCCGATCGGAACCACGTTCCTTCAAGCGACGACGCCTCCCGGGGTCTCTTGCTCCTCGGACTGCGCGGGGACCGTGACCTGCAACCTCGGCCCGGTAGATGGCAGCATCTTGGACTCGCCAGCGACGGTCACCATTCTGGTCAACCGGAACGGCGTCGCCGGACCCCTGCGGTCCGCTTCGGGCGTGATGTCGATCGAGCCAGAGGCGACCACGGCGGACAACAGCGCCAGCGCCGCCTGGCACTGGAACCCCGGATTCTCGATCAACGCGAAGAACTCGACGGAGCGCTGCGGCGATACCGGCCGGAAGATTCGAATCTGCCAGACAGGAGGTGGATCGCTTCCCGTTCCGCAGGGTCCCGCCGACGTCACGATCTGCGGGATTCCCGCAGCCGCCATCGAGAACGCGAGTTCGACCGAGGTGACCGTCACCCTTGGCTCATGGACGGCGACGACATCGGTGCCCACGCTCACGGGCGACGTTGTGATCAACGGCCAATTGATCGCGTCTTCCGCATTCACGTACGCCGTCAGAGGTGACGCAAACGGCAACGGCAAGCGCACCGGGGCCGACTCGTTCTATCTCAACCTTGCGATCTTTCTCGGCGGACCACCGCCTCCCACGGTTTGTAGCGGAGACTCGAATGGCAACGGAGTCGTATCGGCCGCCGACGCTTTTCACTTGAACCTCGCCATCTTCCTCGGCGGGCCCACTCCCAACGAGTCCGGCGAACCCGTCGTATGCCCGTCACAACGGCCGGCAACCAACGCGGAAAAGGACTCCATTTCCCTCGGCAGCGTCTCGGGCGAACGCGGCGGCCGCGTCACCGTGCCCGTCATGATCTCCAACCTGCCCGGCAACCTGCTGGATGCCGAAGGCCCATCACCGATCGCGGCCTTTGCGTTCAATGTGAAGTACTCCCCCAAAGTCTTCACAGGAGCCAGCGTCGAACTCGTTGGCGCCTGTGCCGCCGTACCGATCCTTCGCGACTTTTTCGCCCAATCCGAAGCCTCCTTCGCCTACTACGCGCACTTCAACGAGAGCAAGGCGAGGGCCGCTTTAGCCCGGCTCTCTTCGGGTACCGGCCTCGAGTGCGCACGCGTCACCCTCGACATCAGCCCGACGGCTCCAACAGGACCCACCATCCTGCAACTCGACCCTCAGAGATCGATGCTCGCCTCCTTCGATGGCTCGGCCACCGAGGAGGTCGCCAACGATCAACTTCGTCTCGAGAACGGTCTCGTGACCATTCGATAAGCCGAGGATTCGCATGAACACCACGCTCTCACGGTACCTCGCCGCACTCCTACTCGCCACAGCTTCACTCGCGCAAGGCGCCGACGACCCCGAAAGCGGAAGTCAGCCATCCGAGATGCTCCCGGGCTTCAAGGCCAATCAGGTCTACTCTTCGGGGGCCGTGGACGACGTCAATCTCTTCAGCGGCGACCCGCACGTCACGATACCCCTGGGCCCCGAGTACCCCCTGAGCCCGTTCTTCACATGGAGGCCCACCCTTCACTACTCGAACAAGTTCTGGCGAGTCGCCGCGGGTGCCTGCCGTCGAACGATTCAAGGGGAAAACGGACCCGAAATCGCGATCACCCCGCGCGCGCGAATCCACGGATTTCCGAGCGTCGGTCTCGGTTGGACATTTCATCTCGGTGTCCTCAAGCCCGCGTTCGACCCTGGCGCTCCGAATCCTCAACCCGGCGATGCCCCCGGAGTCGACGAGGACCAGGAACCCATCTTCTACAGCGCTGACGGCGGAACACACACCTTTGAGGCGGTCACCACCGGTCCAGCGACCAACGTCCTGAGAACCCGCGACGGGAGCCGCATGAGGCTCCACCTGGACAATGGCACCTGGGTCGTCACCACCGCCGACGGGACTCGATACGAGTTCGGGCATGAGTTCACGACGCCACGACCCGCCGTTCCGAGCGCCTCGCCGGACTTCACTTTTCGAACGGTGCAGAGGAGCCATCCCGATCCCAATTTCCGTGACCAGGACATCGCAATCAAAATGCGCGCGGTGACCAGGATTCTCGACAAGGAGCAACGCGTCGTACTTCAGGCCACCTACATTGGTTGGAGACTCACGGAGGTTCAGCTTCCGACCTTAAACGCCACGGTCTTGCTCACCTGGAGTGACAAGAGCATCACCTCCGGCGGTGTCACGGCGACTTGGCCCGTCATCACAGGCATCAGCATGCCGAGCGTTCAGGGGCGCACGCTCAATGCCTCCTTCTTCTTCAACCAGCCCGAGAGTGACGGCTTCGGATCGGGTGCGAACCGAGCGTTTCCCAGGAATCCGAACGACGAGGGCATCTTCAATCCCGCCCCGAACGTCACCCCCCCGCCTGCAGAATGCCAATCCCCGGCCTCCGTCCTCGTGCCCTTCCTCGACAAGGTGGAAGTTAGTGAATCCTCGATGGTCCCTGCAGGACATCCCACTACACCCACTCAGACCTACTCCTTCGCCTATGAGTTTGCCTCCTCTTACGCCGAGTCCCTCGGCTCACTTAGGAAGATCAAGCTGCCGACCAGGGGCCTCATCGAATACACGTACTTCAAGATGGACTCGCATGCACCCGGCAATCGAGACCTCCTCGACGTACTGGACGGCAGCGGCCCGACGTCCCCGATCTCTCCTCCGCGGGTGTATCAGACCGACCATGGCACTCAATGGGACCGTTTCAAGTTCTTTCTCGATTCCTCCAGCTATGTAGTCAGCCGCAAGACCACCGACCTGACGACCGGTCAGGAATCCACGACGACCTACGACCGGTATCAGCTGTACTTCTCGACAACCTCGGCACCCGTCACGAAGGTCGCCCGTCGGGTGGTAGTCACCTCTCCAGACGGAAACGGTTCCTTCAACCAGACGGTACACATCTTCGGCGTCTCGCCCAATCGGCCTGGAAACGGGTCGGGCCTCGAATTGCTGCGGCGAAGCTACGAGGGCACCGCCCTTTCGGGCCTCGTACTTGCCGGCACTCCATTCCGTACCGTCGTCAACTGCTATAGCTCGAACGGGGCAGCAGAGGTCTGCGGATATCGCTCCGGGGCGTCCGAACCATATACCTACACCTCGGTCGGCACGATGACCGACGTCTCGAGCACTGGGTCCGTCACCTGGTACGGCGTCGAGCCGTCGAATGGCCGCGATTGCCAGTCCTCGTCATCTACCGAGTGCATCGCGACCGTCAACACTCTTTGGGACGCAACCGCGGGGGAGTTTCAGAGGAAGGTGCTCTCCGCCAGGTCCGGGAGCATCTTTGCCCCCCTCATTCCCGGAAATCCCGCTACGTTCTGGCTCAACCGAACGACCGACACGCAGTTCACCAGCAGCTACGTATCAAGCACCGGTCCTTGGCTTCCGAAGCTCGTCCTCCGCTCTACCGTCACCGACAACTGGAGCAATTCCACCGGCTGTGTGGAAGCCGCGCCCTGCACGATGACCACGGGGAAGACGTACGAGTCTCCCGGTCGCGTGAAGACCATGACCACGGCCGCCACCGCGGTGAGTCCGACCCAGTCCGCCATCGTGACCTTCTCCTCGTTCAACGCACAGGGCATTCCCGAGCACGAGAAACGGGAGGCCCAATCCACCGACAGCTCCTTCCTGGGGATCAACGAAACGGACCGATCGTACTTCAATGGCCTCGTCACGCTGTCGAAGAGGACGGCTCTGCCGGGAATCAAGACGTTCGACGTCGATCGCGACCCAGCCACCGGGCTGATCACGGCCTCCCGAGATGCCAATGGCCGTGTAACCACCTACCGATACAACGCGCTCGGCCAGATCGGTGCGATCCTGCCGCCCTTCTCCGATTCTCCGGCCACACAGTTCAAGGCAATAGCTCCCACCTGGATCTGCCGCGACGCCGCGTCCGGGTACGCCGGCGGCGATCTCATCCTCGTGTTCCGATCCTTCACAAGTCCTGGCTGTGCTGCCTTCCCGCGTTTTCCTACGTCGAGCCCCACCCTCGCGCCCCAACTCGGTTCGATGCCCGTCGAAACGGCGGAGTATGACGGCTTCGGCCGGATCGTCCTCGAGCAGCGATTCAACCCCTCGAGCACGTCGGAGGTTCGAGTCGCCCGCCGGAGAACCGCCTACGCCACGAACGGGT
>CAZXSG010000520.1:0-4156 GCA_964643185.1 uncultured Holophagales bacterium | reverse complement strand
CCGCCCAGCTTCGGGTCGAAGATCCCCACGTGCAGCAGGCGCTCGGCGCCCAGGAGCACGATCGTGATGGCGAGCACCGGCGTCGCGAGCACCTGGATGATGCTGGTCGCGTACATGCCCCACACGAAGAGCGGCATGCGGAACCAGGTGAGCCCGGGCGCCCGCATGCGGTGGATCGTGACGATGAAGTTGAGGCCCGTGAGGATGCCCGAGAAGCCGTTGATGAAGATGCCGATCGCGACCGGCATGATCGCGCCCGTCGCGTAGTTCGACGAGAGCGGCGTGTAGACCGTCCAGCCCGTGTCGAGCCCGCCCGTGAGCATCGCCCAGAGCGTCAGGGTGCCGGCGATCATGTACAGGTACCACGACAGGAGGTTGATCTTCGGGAACGCGAGGTCCTTGGCGCCGACCATGAGCGGGATGAGGAAGTTACCGAGCACGGCCGGGATGGCCGGGATCAGGAAGAGAAACACCATGAGGACGCCGTGCATCGTGAAGACACGGTTGTAGACGTCCGGCATCATGAAGTCGCTCTCGGGCGTCAGGAGCTCGATGCGGACGCCCGCGGCCATGAGCCCGCCCAGGGTGAAGAACACCGACACCGAGATGAGATAGAGGATGGCGATGCGCTTGTGGTCCTTCGTGAGGAGCCACGACATCAGCGACCAGTCGGTATTGAGGTAGTTCTTCGGCGCCTCGGTGGAGGGTCCGGGGGTTCCGGTGGATGCACTCGACATGTCGCTCACCTCGCGCCCTGAGCCGGCGGCACGGCCTTCTCGGGTTGCGCGTTCGTCAGCTCGGCGGACGCCGTGGCTGCGCTGGCTTTCAGATCCTTGATGTACTTGACGAGCTGGATGACCTCGTCCTCGGTGAGCTGACCCTTGAACGTCGGCATGATCGGCTGATAGCCGTTCACGACCTTCGCCATCGGGTTCAGGATCGACTCGCGGAGATACTCCTCGTCGGCCGTGGCGGTGCCGCCGCCGAGCAGGGCCACCGTGGTTCCCGAAAGGCCCCAGAGCATCGGCGCCCGGGCCGTGGAGTCTTCGCGGTGGCACGTGTTGCAGGCCTTCGCGGCGAACAGCTCCTCACCCGAGGCCATGACCGCCTTCGGTCCGCCCGGGTTCTGTCCCGAGAGCCAGGCCTCGTAGTCGGACTCACTGAGGACCACGACCTTGCCGATCATGCGCGAGTGCTCGACGCCGCAGAACTCGGCGCAGAACAGGTGGTATGTGCCCACCGTGTCGGCCCGGAACCACATCGTGTTGTAGCGCCCGGGGACGGCATCGACCTTCATGCGCATCGCCGGAACGTAGAAGGAGTGGATGACGTCTTCGGAGGTGAGCGTGAGCTTGATGGCCCGGTTGACGGGCACGTGGAGCTCGTTGATCTCGCGGCGGCCCGAAGGAGCCTGGACCTTCCACATCCACTGCTTGCCGACGACCCAGAACGACATCGCATCCGCGGGCGGGTTGTAGGCCTTCACGAAGAGGCGCGCGCCCCAGGCGAACACACCCATCGCCAGGAGAAGGGGGATCACCGACCAGGCGATCTCGAGCATCAGGTTGCCGTGGATCTCGACGCCGATCTCGTGCTCGTGCCGGCGCCGGTACTTCACCGCGAAGCCGATCGCCATCAGAGCCACGATCACGGTGAACAGCACGGCCAGGCCCACCGTTCCGAAGAACAGCAGGTCGACCTCCCGCGCGAACGGCGAGGCGGGGGGCGTGTAGAGGGGTGCGCCTTGAATCATCGCGTCAGGACCTTTCTCCCCGGCGGATGGGGTCGCCGCGCTTCTCGCGACGGAACATCACGACGAGGAAAGCTCCGAGGGTGAGGACGGTGAGGGCGCCGCCGGCCTGCATGGCGTTCACGGCCACGGCGCCGTACTTGCCCAATTTGGGGTCGTAGTGAAAGCACAGGAGGATGAGCTGATCCACGATTCCGCCGAGACGGCCCTCGGCGGATTCGACGAGCCCGAGGCGCAGATCGCGGGGCGCGTACTCCACGCCGAAGAGATAGCGTGAGACCTTGCCCTGCGGTGTGAGCAGGATGATGCCCGCGGCGTGCGCGTACTGCTTCTGCTCGGCGTCGTAGGCGTAGCGGAAGCCCGCGACCTTGGTGATCTTCTGGATGTTCTCCTGGGTGCCGGTGAGGAAGTGCCAGCCAGCTTCGCCGCCCGGGCGTCCCAGCCGGGCCACGTACTCCCGTTTCTTGCTGGCCGCCAGCTCCGAGGTCTCTTCGGGGTTGAAGCTCAGCGTGATGATCTCGAAGTCGGTTCCCGGCTCGAGGGTCACGGCCTTGAGGCTGTTCGCGAGCCCGTTCTGTCCCATGCCGCAGAGCATCGGACACTCGTGGTAGGCGAGAGAGAGAACGACGGGCTTCTTCCCGAAGAAATCCCCCAGGCGAACGTCCTTCCCGGTTTCGTCCTTGAAGGGGGTGTCCAGCGGCAGCAACTGACCGATGTTCTGATCGAAGCCGATGTCGCGGGGGGGCCCTGATACACGGCCCTCCTGCTCGGGCGTTCCCGTGAGCACCTTCTGGGCTGCCGCCGGTGAGGCGAGAACGGCCAGAAGGCCCCACGCGAGGATCGGGAGCCTTTTCACTTGGGAGCCACGGCCGATACGGCGGGTGCCGCCGTGGCTGGAGGAGCCACGACCACTGGAGCCGGCTCCGGGAGACCCTTCTCGGCGACGATCTCGATCGCGCGCTCGACGGGAATGTGAGCGACGCCCTTCTCCTTCTCGACCCAGCCGTAGGACTTCAGATGCTCGACCTCGGCCGCCTTGTATTTCTGCCAGTTTCGCGGCGGTGAGACCTCGAGGAGCGGCCCCTCCGGTCGTGGGGGCCGGTTGGCGTCGGCGAGGGGTGAAGGCGCCCGATCGTTCTTTTCGACGGAGGTCGCCACGAGCGCCTTGTTGAGACCGTACATGAGGCCCATGGAGCCCACCGTCAGCACCAGGATCGCGACGGTGAACTTGATCAGCGACCGGACGTCGACCTCGGAGTCGAAGCCGCCTTCATCGTGGCCGTGGCTGTCGTGCCCGTGATGACCGTGTTTCTCAGACATGACCGAGAGCCTCCCTGAGGTAGGGCTCGTGGAGGGGCAGGATCGACCGCGAGCGCAGATTCCTCACGTAGAAGAAGAGCCAGATCCCGAAGAGCCCGATGGGCGCGGTGACGTCCATCCAGTGGATCTTCAGAACGTCGGGCGAGAAGGCCGGAGCCGTGAGCCAGATGAGGTCCACGAGCCGCATGAAGAGCATGAGAGCCGCCACGCGGGCGAGCCGGGTGATGTTCTGCTTGCGGCTCCGCGACAGGAGGAGCAGGAAGGGGAGGACGAAGTGCAGGAACACGAGCATGAGGGAGACCGGCTTCCAGCCGCCCTTGATGCGTCCGTAGAACCAGGACAGCTCCTCGGGCAGGTTGCCCGACCAGATGATCAGGAACTGCGAGAGCGAGAAGTACGTCCAGACGAGCGTCCAGGCGAAGAGGAGCTTGCCGTAGTCGTGGAAGTTCTCGGTCGAGAAGCGCTTCGCGAGCGGCTCGAACTTCGAAAGGAACTTGCACATGAGGATCGTGAAGGCCATGCCGGCGATGCCCTGGCCGATCACGAAGTAGAGGCCGTAGATCGTCGAGAACCAGTGCGGGGTGAGAGACATCACCCAGTCCACCGCGGCGAACGTCATGGCCAGGATGTAGAAGAGCAGCGAGCCCGCGGCGATCTTCTGCATCTTCGGGGCGAGGGCCGGATCGCCCGTCTGGTCCTGCTTGAGCGACAGCCGGCGGATCCACATCGCGAGGAGCGAGAACGAGATGAAGTAGAACGCCGACCGCAGGATGAACATGTTGGCGTTGAGGTACGCCGCCTTGCGGCTCAGGATCGGGTCGCCCGCGACGACCTCGGTGTGCGACCACTCGTAGAGGGAGTGGATCCCGAACACGATCGGCACGAACATCACCGCGACGAGCGGCAGGTTCGCGGCCGCGGCCTCGAGGGAGCGCCGGATCATGACGCCCCACTTTCCGCGGGAGAGATGGTGGACGAGCGAGATGGACCAGCAGCCGGCCGAGAGGGCGAACACGAACAGGAAGCCGATCAGGTAGGACCGGTAGAACTGCGTGAAGTGGTCGTTCGCCATGAGCCCGCCCACGA
>CAZXSG010000519.1:0-4161 GCA_964643185.1 uncultured Holophagales bacterium | reverse complement strand
GGAGGGGGCCCTCGGGCTGGCCGACCGCGTCGCCGGGATGACCCGGCGCCCCGCCCGTATCTCCCGCGTCGTCGACGTGAACCTGACCCGGCCGCGTGATTCGGACGACCCGGCCTTCCGGGCGCTCAAGGACGGCATCTTCGATTTCCTGGGGGTCGAACGGAGAGTCTGATGACGAAACGCCGCGTCCTCCTCACGCTCGCCGCCCTCGCCCTTTCGGGCATCGGCGTCTTTCTCTATTTCAACGTCTCGATGAACCGCCTGCGTGCGGGCTACACGCCCTGGATGGAGAAGCTGGGCCGCTACCGCGACGGCATCGAGGCGACTCGCCGCGCGGTGTGGACCAGGAACGGAACCGAGCTGCCGGCGCTGGTGAACGCGCAGGATCCCCTCCCGGCCGTGGAAGGGGCCGAGGCCATCGCGGCCTGGGCGTGGCGCGACCTCGACCGCCTGCACGGCGTCTGGTACGACGTCGCGGGCCGTCCCGCGCACGACGTCCCCACCGGAGGCGAGACGGAAGGAAACGTCACGTTCGTCGTCGACGGCTTCCGCGCCGACGGCGCCCGCGTCACCCGCAAGGCGCTCGTCTTCGTCTCGGTCTCGCCGAGCGTGTCGGGCCTCCACGTCGCCGCGAGAATCAAGAAGGACCTCGGCGAGGACGTCGTCGTGACGCCCCGCTTCCACGACGCCACCCTCGCGGCCGGCCTCGGAGCGAAGCGCAACGATCCGAAGCAGGACCTCACGAACCGGCTCATCGACGGCATCTGGCCAGGGACTGGCGTCGCAGTCCTGGACTTCGATCAGGACGGCGACGAGGACCTCTTCGTGGGCGACGGCGTGCGCTCGATGCTCTACGAGAATGACGGGCACGGACGCTTCACCGACGTGACGGACCGGGCCGGCCTCGGCTGGCCGTCCACGGGCCTTGCCGCGGCCGACGTGAACGGCGACGGCTATCCCGATATCGCGTTCACGGACGCCTTCGGGCCCGTGCGTCTCTTCGTGAACGGCAAGGACGGGACCTTCCGGGACGCGACGAAGGAGTCGGGCCTCCTCGTGCCGCAGCCCAAGCGCTCGCTCTCGTTCGCCGACGTCGACCGCGACGGCGACCTCGACCTCTTCATCTGCGGCACCGGCGACTACTACCGCCAGATGCCGGACCCCCCGTTCGATGCGAACGACGGCAGCCGCAACGAGCTCTACCTCAACGACGGCAAGGGCGTCTTCACGAACGTCACCGAGGCCTGGGGTGTCGGCGGGCTCACCCGGTGGTCGCTCACGGCGCTCTTCGGCGACGTGGACGACGATGGCTTCCAGGATCTCCTCGTCACGAACGACTTCGGGCTCAAGAACCTCTACCGCAACGACGGCGGGAAGCGCTTCGTCGACGTCACCGGCAAGTGGGGCGTCGAGGACCGCGGCTACGGCATGTCGGGCTCGTTCGGGGATTTCGACGGTGACTCGCGCCTCGACCTCTACACCACCGGCACGTACACGCAGTGGGGCTTCATCCACAGCTATCCGAGCCTTCCCGTTCCGCTCCCCGGCCGCATCTTCCTGCCGTTCGCCGTCGCGTGGATGGAAAAGATGTGCGCGGGCAACTCGCTGTTCCTGAACCGCGGCACGAAGATGGAAGACGTTCCCGAGGCCGGCGGGGCGCGGGTCGCCGCCTGGTGCTGGAGCGCGATCGCGGCCGACCTCGACGGCGACGGCGCGCTCGATCTCTACGGCTCGAACGGCATGTGGGGCGACGGCCGCGACCGGGACCGCGAGTTCGAGTTCTGGTGGGAGACGCTGGTCTTCTGGGACGACTACATCGAGCTGAAGAAGACGTTCGACCGCAAGGGCCGCGGCGTCCACGGCAACGAGCGCGACGTCTTCTTCGCGAACGACGGCAAGGCCGCGTTCACCGAGCGCTCGTTCGTGGAGGGGCTGGACCTCACCACGAACGGCCGGAGCGCCGTGGCGTTCGACGCGAACGGCGACGGCGCGCTGGATCTCTTCGTGCGCTCCGTGCAGGCCCCGGAAGCTCTCTTCCTGGGGAGCCGCAGGGAGGGTGAGCATTTCCTGCGCCTCAGGCTCCGCGGCAAGGGGGGCAACCCGGACGCCATCGGCGCCCGCGTCACGGCCGTGCTGGAAGACGGACGCACGCTCATGCGGGAAACCTCGAACGCGAGCAGCTACCTCGGGTCCGCGAGCCCCGTCGTGCACCTCGGGCTCGGCAAGGCGAACGCGATCAAGTCGCTCACCGTCCGTTGGCCTTCGGGGAAAACAGAGCAGATCTCTCCCGTGCCCTCGGTGGACGAGACCGTGGTCTTGCAGGAGAAGTAATCCCCCGATCGCCTGAGGAGCGCGCCTTCCTCGACGTTCCTATAATCGGCTCGTGATGAAGAAAAGCTCCTTTCGTGCCGGATCCGGCGTTCGATACGGACGTCGTCGTGATCGGCGGGGCCATCTCCGGAGCCTCCACGGCCGTCCTCCTCCGCCGGCGCATTCCCGGCGTCCGCGTGACCGTGATCGAGAAGGGCGAGGAGTTCGACTGGAAGGTCGGGGAGTCGACGGTCGAGGTCTCGTCGTATTTCCTCACGCGCGTCCTCAAGCTCTACGACTACCTCTCGCGCGACCAGCTGCCGAAGCAGGCGTTCCGCTACTGGTTCCACAACGAGAAGGTCACGTCCCTCCGCGAAGCCTCGGAGGTGGGTCCCACGCAGCTCGCGAGGACCCCGTCGTTCCAGCTCGATCGCGCCCGGCTCGACGAGCACGTCCTCGGCCTCGCGAAGAGCGAGGGCTCCGAGGTGCTGCGTCCGGCGAAGGTCGTCGACTTCACGCTCAACGGAACCGAGGGCAACACCGTCGTCGTGGAGACGAAGGAAGGCCGCAGGACGATCCGCTGCAAGTGGGTCGTCGACGCCACGGGCCGCCAGGCGCTCCTCGCGAGGAAGCGCGGCGGCGTGAAGGTCAACGACGCTCACCCCACCGCGTCCATCTGGGTGCGCTACCGCGGCGTGAAGGACATGGACGGCCCCGAGGTCGTGGGCACCGACCCGAACGATCCCTTCGCCCGGCGCACCATCGCCTCGCGGCGCCTCGCCACGAACCACTTCACGGGCTGGGGCTACTGGATCTGGTTCATCCCGCTCAAGGGCGGGGAGACCTCCGTGGGGCTCGTGTGGGACAAGCGGCTGGTCTCGCCCGAGGGCACGACCCCGCTCGACAAGCTCGAGAGGTTTCTCGACGCGAACCCGCTCACGAAGGAGCTCCTCGAGCACGCCGAGGCGATTCCCGACGACTGCCGCTACTACGGCAACCTGCCTTACTTCGTCGACACGTTCGTCGGGCCGGGCTGGACGTGCGTGGGAGACGCCGGGGGCTTCATCGACCCGTTCTACTCGCCGGGCCTCGACCAGATGGCGTTCTCGGTGCACACCCGCGTGGAGCTCATCAAGATGGCTCTCGAGGGCGCGCCGGCCGAGAAGATGGCGATGGAGTACGAGCTCCACAACAAGCGCTACCACCGCTTCTTCAAGTTCTTCTTCGAGACGATCTACCAGGACAAGTACCACCTGATGGGCGACTACGACACGATGACGACGTCGTTCCTCATGGACACGGCGCTCTACTACATGGTCGCGGTCATCCCGATCTACAAGTGGTCGGCCGACAGGCTGAGCCTGCCGCCGTTTTTCCAGGACGGCTCGGAGATCGCGTTCTACCCGATGCGCTTCTATCAGCGGCGGCTCATCTCGATCGCGAAGCGGAAGAAGGAGCTCGGCATCTACGGCAACCACAACGCGGGCCGCGTCCCGGGCTTCGTGGGCTTCTCGGTGCGCTCCGCGGCCGCCGTGATGCTCGCGCACGGCCTCGTACGCTGGGTGAAGCTCGAAGCGGCGAACGCGTGGACGTACGTGGTGCGGCCGAAGCCGATCGGCGGTCCGCTGCCCGTGATGCCGCCCCGTCCCGCGCCCGAAGCCGTCCCGGCGCCCGCCGGCGCGGCGTGACGGGCTGAATTTGATCCTGGGGGTTTCTCGATCCCCCCAGGCCCCCCACCGGGGGCAGGCCGTCAGCGTGACGGGCTGAATTGATCCTGGGGGTTTCTCGATCCCCAGGCCCCCCACCGGGGAGGCTTCAGCCGTCAGCTCTCGAAGGCGGCGGCCAGCGCGG
>CAZXSG010000518.1:1748-4166 GCA_964643185.1 uncultured Holophagales bacterium | reverse complement strand
CCGATGGTTCGAAGCTCGTGGCCACGTCGAGGGCGGGCGATGAATCGAACGTCGTTCTGATCGAGAGGTCGACGGGCGCGATTCGCCTCATCTCCCACCGCGCAGGCGCGCCGAGCGAGCCCGCCGGGCGCTCCGGGGCACCGCAAGTGACGCCAGACGGCCGCTACGTCGCCTTCGCGAGCGCCAGCCCGAACCTCGTCGCGGGCCTGGGCGAGAGCAATGGCGCGTCCCAGGTCTTTCTGTACGACACGGTGACCTCGACGTGCCTTCTGGTGAGCCGGACCGCGACGGGAGGCTACGCCAACGCGAACTCCGGGTCTCCCTTGCGAATGAGCCGTGACGGGCGGTTCATCGCATATCAAAGCCTCGCCACCGACCTCGTACCGGGTCAGGTCGACCGTAATGGAACGAGCGACTTCTTCCTGTTCGATCGTCTGTCGCTCGAGACACGGCTGGTCTCCCACACGGCGGCTTCGCCCGTGACGTCGGCCGAAGGAGCCTCGCACGGACCGCTCGGAGGGCTCGACATGTCGGACGACGGGTCCGTCATCGCGCTGGAGACCAGCGCGAGCAGCCTCGCGCCGGGCGTCCTGGACACGAACCAAGACTACGACATCTACCTCTACGATCGTGCGACCGGGCTCCTCCAGTTCGCGAGCGGGCAGCCCGACTTTCCCTCACTGAGCCGGCCCCGTGGCGGAGCGTTCCCCTCACTGGGCGGCGACGGAAGGCTCGTCACCTTCGGTACCGCGTGGTATCAGCCCATCTACGAACAGGACGACATCTCCGTCTTCGACCGCGGCACGAACTCGAGAAGGGGCGTCCTGTCGACGCGCAGGCTGGGAAGCCCACCGAACGGCAGGACGAGCTTGCCGGTCCTGGCCAGGGACGGTACGTTCCTGATCTTCAGATCGTTCGCCTCGAACCTCGCAGCCGACGTCCCCGACTTCGACTACGCCGCCGCTTGGCCGGGAGGAGACGGCATGACCCTCTACGGCGCTGAGCTGCCGGCACGCCGCCTCGAGGCCGTGTCGCGCGCGAATCGCCGTCCGCCTGTCGCGTATTTTCCCGAAACGGGCGTCCCCTCGCTCCTGTCGCTGGACGGCAGCACGACCCTCTTCGATGCATACATCGGGAACGTCAGCTCCGATCCGGTCGAGGCCGCGCCGGGCGCCTGGCCGGGCACGAGGACGACCTACGTGAGCGATCGCCGGTCCGGACGGGTCGAGGCGCTGGCCCTCCGCGCAGCGGGGCTCGTCTCGGATTCGACTCTGCTCCAGATCAGCGCCGATGGCATGACCGCGCTCTTCACGAGCCGGGAAGACATCCAAGGGACTCGGCCCTCGAGTGCCTGCGCGCTGGAGACGGAGTTCTCGAGCACCTTCGGATGCCGATCGCTGTATCTGTTCGACAGGCTGAGCAACGAGATCTCACTCGTGACCCACACCGGGGATCCCTCGGAGCGAGCCTCCGGATTCCGAAGTGGCGGTCCCCTGATGGGCGACGACGGGAGCTTCGTGGTCTTCCGCACCTATTCGGGAGAGCTTGCGGACCGCTTCGGCTATGGAAACGTCGTCCTGTGGGACAGAAGAACGGGAGCCCAACGGTTGCTTCCAGTCGGCCCCGAGAACCCAGCGAGTGTCTTCCCCTCTCGATCCGGCCGCCGGCTCATCTGGGCAGGCCCCGGCGGTCTGTATCTCCAGGACCTTCAGTCCGGCGAGCTGACGCTCGTGAACCCCGGCGTCACGACCGTGTCCCCGGCATCCGTGAGCCGGGACGGCGACCTCGTCGCCTTCATCGCGGCGGCGCGCGACAGGGGCGGTCCGGTCGTTCCGAGTCTCTTCGTCTTCACGCTGGCCTCCGGCGGCCGGGAACGCATTCTGACGCAGGCGCCCGGTCCACTCGCTCCAGCGCTGAGCGCCGACGGCCGGTTCCTGGTCTTCGGAGAGGCCGGGTCGAGGCTGGTCCTGTGGGACAGGCTCACCTCCAGGCGGACTGAGATCACCGCGCCCGACGGCATGGTGCCCGATCCGGAGCAGTCGTTCGCCCTCAGTGCCGATGGCTCGACGGTGGCGTTCTCCGCCGTCGAAACGCCCTCTCTGCCCAATCGGCCGCGACAGGTCGTTCACTGGGATCGCCTTCGTGGCCGATCGCTTCTCGCGACGGCCGGAAAGGGCAACGCGCCCGGCGATGGCTCGTCGTTCGTGCGGGGTCTCGACGAGCACGGAGATCGAGTCCTCATCTACAGCTCGGCCTCGAACCTCCGGCCCGAGGACGGATCGATCGTTCCGCCAGACCCTTTCGCGGGGAGCCTCTATGTGTTCGACGCCCCGCCCGTCGTGGCCGCCCTCGAACCGCCGTGCGCGAGCGCTTCGGGCGGGGAGCGCATCACGGTCCGCGGACGCCATTTTCAGGAGG
>CAZXSG010000518.1:0-1738 GCA_964643185.1 uncultured Holophagales bacterium | reverse complement strand
TCACGTTGAACACGATGGATGCTTGGAGTGCGGAACGTGCGTGATCGCGGGGCGCGCATCGAGGGCCGCGGAGCGCATTTTCAGGAGGGCGTGACGGTCCGGCTCGCAGGAGTCGCCGCGTCCATCGTTTCCAGGACGTCGACCTCGATCATCGTAACGGCAGGCCCCATTCAACCGGGGATGGAACCGAAGGGCAGCGTCGAAGTGCAGAACCCCGACGGCGCATCGGACAGTCTGGCCGGCGCGTTCTCGTACCCGGCTCGAGGCGTCGTCGGCTGCCGTTAGAGCGCCTCCATGTGGAAGCGCGCGGTCGACTCGCGCAGCAGTTGACTGTCAGGGTCGACGGCGACGGTGTTCGTACGCATGAGCGCAGAGACCGACGACGAGAACCGCCAGAGCAACCCAGTCCGCCGTGACGACCCTCGCCACGGAAGGGTTGTAGTCGCCGGCCGACCGCGAAAGCCACAGGAAGGACCCGACGCTCACGAAGCCGCCCAGAAAGGCCGCCATCTGAAACGCCGGACGAAAGGCCGCGACCAGGAGGAAGGTTCCGAGAATCCCGAACAGCACGGCCCGGTGCCGCATCAACAGGATCTCGTTCGGATCGCCGAACGTCAGGCCGTAGAGGGAGGTCAGCTGCGGCGCACCGAGGGCGCCCGTGAGCGGCAGGAGATGGATCACGGCGACCACCACGAGCGCGGCCGTCACGACATGGCGCGCAAATCCCTTCACACCGTTCTCCCTCTGAACTCCGCCGCGATCTTCGGCGTGAGGAGGACCGCGAGGGCGAGAGCCGCGAGCGCGGCTACGGGTATCGAGTACGTGCCCGTCGACGCGAGGGTCGTCGTCTTGACGCCGCTGGCCGATATGTGGACCGACTCCGGCGTCGGCGAGCGGAAGAAACCGTATGCGTTGAACGCGAGGATCCCGGCCAGGAGCGCGATCGTGTAGAAGCGAGCCCAGCGAACGCGGCGGAGAAGCGCGATGCCGGCTACGAAGGAAGCGGGGGGAAGAACCACGACCCGCAGAAACCCGAGGGGGTCGCTCGTCGACGTCCCGTAGCTGCCGACGAGGATCATCGCGAGGGAGATCACGCTGATCGGTGTCAAGACGGCGCTCGCGACGATGAGGACCCAGGCGATGCCGGTGACGAGCCAGGATCGAGGCCTTACGAGCGGGGGCGGAGCGACCGGAGCCGTCGTGCTCACCAGGCCGTCCGCACATAGAAGAAGAACCAGGCGCCGAAGAAGAGCACACCGACCGATCCGACGAAGACGGACTCCCGAAGGATGAAGGCCGAGCCCACGAGGGCGACGAGCAGGACCGCGGCCGCGACGTGCAGGAGCGTGCGGTTGCCGGGCAGCAGCACCGTGACGAGGACGAACAGGAGCGCAACGGGGAGCGCGACTAGCCGGATCGCGCCGACTTCCGAGGCGCCGAAGGACCGTCGAAAGTCGCTTGCCGCGATGGCCAGGAGGATCCAGCCCAGTCCGCCCAGGGCCGCGCAAACGCCCAAAGCCCAGCGGAGAGGAATCACCGGGCTTGCCGAGGCGACGGCCTCATCGTTCGCCCGCGCCTCGCCCGCGGCCCAGGCTGAGGATGAGGTAAGCGATCACGACGACGAGGACGATGACGAATCCGAGCTTGAGGGCAAGCATCAGGGTGCCGAAGAGGACGCGAAACGCGATCCACGCGACGACGAGGGCCAGGAGCACGCCGCCCACCAGCGAGAGGTTCG
>CAZXSG010000517.1:0-4166 GCA_964643185.1 uncultured Holophagales bacterium | reverse complement strand
GAAGACGGCGAGGGGCGTGAGATCGACTTCAAGAACACGCTCATCCTCCTCACCTCGAACGCCGCGACCGACACGATCCACAAGCTCTGCGCCGACCCCGAGACGGCTCCCGATCCGGAAGGGCTCATCGAGGCGATCCGGCCCGAGCTCATCAAGATCTTCAAGCCCGCACTCCTCGGGCGTATGGTCGTGGTCCCGTATTATCCGATATCGGATTCGATCATGAAGGCGATCATCAAGCTCCAGCTCGCCCGCGTGGGCGACCGCATCGCGCAGAACCACGGCGCCGTCTTCACGTACGACCCCGAGGTCATCGAGCAGGTGGCGAGCCGCTGCAAGGAAGTCTCGAGCGGCGCGCGCAATGTCGACCGCATCCTGAACGGAACGGTCCTGCCCGAGATGTCCGGTGAGTTCCTCAACAAGATGTCGACCGGCGAGCCCGTCTCCAAGGTCCACATCGCGGTGTCGCCCGAGGGCAAGTTCGTCTACCAGATCCAGTAGGTCCTCGGGGATCCCCGGGCTTCCGCCCGGGGATCCCTGGTTCAGAATCGGAGACCATGGAAGAACGGCGCAGCACCCAGAAGCTCCTTTCCCGCCGCAAGCTCACGCGGGCTCTGGCGGAGCTCCTCCGCAAGGAGGCGCGGGAATATCTCGCGCCGCTCGTCCCTCTCCTCCGGCCCAAGAACGTGTTCGGCGAGTTCGTCGAGGGCAAGGCCTTCGACACGCCGAAGGGGACCGACAAGGCCGTCGCCGATTTCACGGCCCTCTACGATCCGCTCGAGCAGGCGAAAATTTTCGGGCTGGCCAAGGTGCCCAAGACACCCATCGAGGTCGGGAGCGCCACCGTCGAGATGACGCCCCTCGAGTACGTCCACGAGATCGCCACCGGCGAGGGCAGCAAGAAGGTCACGATCACGTCGCCGTTCTCGTGGGTCCTCCACTACCAGGGGTATTCGCCCACGCGGGTTCGGGAGCTCCTGCCCGACCGCAGCCGGGGCGCGGAGCTCGTCGCCGTGGTGCACCACACGCTTCTGCTCCAGGTTTCACTTCTGAGGCAGCCCGGCGTCCTGAAGATCTTCGAAGGGCTGAGGTTCCGCCTCGCTCTCGAGAAGTCGCCGGCGTTCTCGGGCCTGCCGGTGGCGATTCTCCCTGCCCCCGTCGGAACGGTGGGCCCCGACGACGACGTCATCCTGGAGTCCACCGAGCGCTCCGGCATGGCCGTCTTCGCGGAGACCGCCGCGGTCGACGACATCGTGAAGATCCCGGACCCTCTGAGGGACCAGCTCCTCGAGCTGGCGAAGAAACATGGTGAATCCTTGTAGTCCGGGTCACGGCGAAGCTCCCTTCCCAGTCCCATAATTTCCCAGGTACTCAAGGAGGGTCGACATGTCCGGCAACGAGGCCCCGGTCTCACAACACCGACGCCGTCTCCAGCTGGCGACGCCCCTCGGGAACATTCCCATGGTCACCACTTCGTTCCGCGGAACGGAGGGGATCTCCCGGCTTTTCCGGTTCGAGGTCACGGCGGCCATCGCCGTGAGCAACTGGCCGGTGGCGTTCGACAAGCTCCTCGGCCAGGGCGTCAGCGTGAAGGTCGAGTTCGTCGAGGAGAAGGAACGCTGGTTCAACGGCATCGTGAGCCGCATCACGCAGCTCGGCCGTGACCAGGATTTCGGCAACATCCTTCTCGAGATCGTTCCCAAGCTCTGGTTCCTCACGCGGAAGGCCCAGAGCCGCATGTTCCAGAACATGTCCGTGCCCGACATCGTCAAGAAGATCCTCGGCGAGTACGGCGTCGAGTTCGCTCTGCAGGTCCAGGGGACGTTCGAGCGCCGCGACTACTGTGTCCAGTACCGCGAAACGGATTTCAACTTCGTGAGCCGCCTCCTCGAGGAAGAAGGGATCCGGTACTTCTTCGCGCACGAGAACGGCGCCCACACGATGAAGATCGTCAACGCGGGCCAGCACCCGGACGTGCCGGTCAACAAGGACCTCACCGTGGAGGCCCTCACGACGCCGCAGAAAATCGGCGCAGAGCGGATCCTCACGTTCGACAAGACCCAGGAGCTCCGCTCGGGCAAGTACACGCTGTGGGATTCCTGCTTCGAGCTGCCCGACAAGAACCTCGAGGCGCAGGCCATCGTGCTCGACACCGTGCAGGTCGGCACCGTGGCGCACAAGCTCAAGGTGCCCGTCAACGAGGGCCTCGAGATCTACGACTACCCGGGTGAGTACGCGCAGCGCTTCGACGGCGTCAATGCGAGCGGCGGCGACCAGGCCGCCGAGCTCCAGAAGATCTTCGACGACAACAAGCGCACCACCGACATCAGGATGGATCAGGAGACGGCCGGAGCGTTCGTTCTCCGCGGCACGGGCACCGCGGCGCAGCTCCTCCCCGGACACAAGTTCAGTGTCGACTCGACGGTGCTTCCCGATCTCGCGGGCGACTACGTCGTGCTCGAGACCCGCCATTCGGCCGCGCTCACGGGCTTCCCGGACACCGACCAGGAGGTTTTCCGCTACGACAACGCCTTCGCGTGCTTTCCGGCCGAGCTCCGCTGGCGTCCGCCGCAGCTCAGCCCGAAGCCGGTGGTGCACGGAACCCAGACGGCCGTGGTCGTGGGACCCGACGGGCAGGAGATCTTCACCGACAAGTACGGACGCGTGAAGGTGCTGTTCCCCTGGGACCGCGAAGGCAAGGGCGACGCGACGAGCTCCTGCTGGATTCGCGTGGCGAGCATCTGGGCGGGCGCGCAGTGGGGCTCGATCCACATTCCGCGCGTCGGCCACGAGGTGGTCGTCTCGTTCCTCGAAGGGGATCCGGACCAGCCCCTGATCATCGGCAGCGTCTACAACGCGGCCAACATGCCGCCCTACACGCTGCCCGACAACATGACGCGCTCGACGCTGAAGACGCGAAGCTCGACGAAGGGCACGGCGGACCACTTCAACGAGCTGCGCTTCGAGGACAAGAAAGACGCGGAAGAGATCTACTTCCACGCCCAGAAAGACTTCAAGCGCGTCGTCGAGAACGACGACGATCTCAAGATCTCGGGCAAGCAGACGATCGAGCTGAAACTCGACCGGACCTTCAAGATGACCGAAGGCAACGAGACCTTCACCATCGAGAAGGGAAACCGGGACGTCAAGATCACCAAGGGAAGCGACTCGCTCACCGTCGGCGGCAAGCGGGACGTCTCGATCGGCGGCGACGACAAGCTCGGGGTCCAGGGCAAGCGCGATACGACCATCAAAGGCAACGACACCACGACCATTTCCACGGGGAGCTACAAGCTCTCCGTCTCGGCCGGCACGGCCGACTTCGAGTCGGCCGGCGCGATGTCGCTCAAGACCTCCGCCGCGATGGAGCTTTCGGCCAACACCAGCATCACGCTCAAGGTGGGCGGCAGCTCCATCAAGATCGAGCCCGCGTCGATCACGATCACGTCGCCGGCGGTGAAGATCGAGGCGGCCGGGTCTCTCAAGCTCGTGAGCGCGATGACCGAGGTCATCGGATCGGGAACGCTCGGGCTCAAGGGTGCCATGGTCCAGATCGGACCGGGCGGTGGCGGTGGTGGCGGCGGCGGCGGTTCGGTCTCCGTGGGTGGCGGGGGCGGCGGCGTGCCGTCTCCCGGGGTCAACGTCGCGGCCCTCCAGGCCGCGGCTGCCGCCGGGGCTCCGCGTCCCAAGAAGCACGACCGCACGGGCACGACGCCCGAGGCGATCGCAGAAGCTCGAGCCCGCCTCACGGAGATCACGGGCGATCCCAACTGGCCCGACGACCGCAACCTCGCGCGCATGATGGAGTACGGAGCCACGCCGGACGAGGCCGTAGCCCAGTTCGCGACGTACCTTTCGTACTTCAACGGCGACATCAACGCGCAGATCTCGCACGACCACGACCGTGGCCAGGAGCCGTTCATGGCCTGGATGCAGGGTCGTCCCATGCAGCAGCCCTGAGGACGGAGACACGCACATGCCGAAGACCTTTCAGCGCGTGACCGCCTCCTCGCAGGAGATCGCGTCACGCTTTTCCCCGCGGGAAGAGGCGAGAGCCCTTCTCGCAAACGAGGCCGATCCCGAGGTCGCGTTCGTGGCGCTCGTCGCTAGCGTCCAGCGCGCCGAAGCCGCTCGTTTCCTCTCCCACGGGCTCACCAAGCCCGAGG
>CAZXSG010000516.1:0-4171 GCA_964643185.1 uncultured Holophagales bacterium | reverse complement strand
TCGGGCGATTCGAGAGCGGACTCCCAGCCGAAACGGTAGGCGGGCTCGTAGGTCTCGAACGGGGTGCCCGCGCGGTAGTACGGACGCGATGCGTAGTTCTCGCGCCAGTACACGGCCTCGGCGGTGGGGTCGATGGCCTCGCCCGCCGCATGGCCCGCGACGGCGCCCGCGACGGCGCCGGCAACGGCACCCACGATGGCTCCGATGGGACCCCCGACGACGGCACCCGCGGCCGCGCCCAGCGCCGCGCCGCCGCTGCCGCCGACGGCGGTACCAACGGGGTGCGAGCCAGGCTCACCGGTGATGGGGTCGCGGTTGAGATCGGTGGTCTCCGGGGGCGTGACGACGGTGATGACTTCAGACATGAGGTCTCCTTTTTTCGTTCGGGGACTCGGTCTAGACCGGTCCGGCTTCCGGGGTTTCGAGGTTCTGAGTCTTCTTGCGCTCGAGGTAGGCCCAGCCCGCGAAGGCCGCGGCGCCGAGGAGCCCGATCGCGAGCAGCGGACCCTTCGATTTCTGCCAGCGGGGCTTCACGAAGCCCATGTTCTCGGCGGCGCGCCGGAGCCTGCGGGGGGCATCGCTCTCGAGGAATTCGAGGGCGCTCTCGACGCCGCTGCGGATGCTTTCCGCGTGCTGATGGAGCTTCTTTTCGATCATGATTTCCTCCTGTTGCGCATCACGCCTTGCGGGCGCTCGTGATGAGCAGGGCGATGCCGCCCAGCCCGGCCACGAGGCCGACGATCGTGGGAATCGGAAACGTGCGCGTTTTGTCGGCCGAGATGTCGATGGGGCCGAGATCCACGACTTTTTCCTTCGTCGTCACGCTCACGGCCGGGACGATGAGCGCGGCGGCCCCGAGGACGAGAAGGATCAGCCCGGCGATGAAGAGCGTGCGCTTGTCCATGTGCCGCTCCTCGTCAGATGACGCGCCGGCCCTGGATGACGCGGATCAGGACGACGACGATCGCGACGACGAGGAGGATGTGGATGAACCCTCCGAGCGTGTACGAGGTCACCATCCCGAGCAGCCACAGAACGAGCAGGATCACGAAAATTGTCCAAAGCATGGGGCCTCCTCTTCGGCTCTTTCCGTTTCCGCCCGGGTTCCGGGCGAGGTGCCGATCTGGGAATCCATAGCGCAATCGCCGTGCCGCGGTGGGCCCGGGATTTCCGCGCTCCCCTCACGCCTTCCGGGCGAAATCTCCAAAACGGAGAGCAGGAATTACCACGCGGCGACAGCGCGTCCGGGCGATCGGCGTGCGTCTGCTCTGCCTGTGGTGTTCCGCATCACCTACGTGCTGCACACCTGCCGCCAGACCGGCCCCGTGCCGGGGCCGGAACGCCGGTTGCAACGGCTTTTGCGGGCGCGGATCGAGAACGACGGCGCCCGGGAGGCCTGAATGTCCAAGACGCTTTCGTTCGCGGCCCGCATCGCCCTTCCTGCTCTTTCGGTTTTCGCCTTCGAGGCCAGCGCCCTCGCGTGCCCGCCCGACGGATCCTCGATTCCCGGATTCCGCTATGCCGGCGGAACCCACGGCGCGGGCCGCACCATCAGCTACGCGTGGGACGCTCCGTCCGGTGCGCCCGCGGGCGCGGTCTACGAGATCCTGCAAGCCGAGTCGCGCGATTACTGCACCCAGGCCGGCGAGGCCCGCGTGGTGGGCGAGACGACCGCGCTCACCGCGCTCGTCACCCTGCCCACCAACGATCGGGTGTACGAGACGTCGATCCGCCTCAAGGACTGTCCGGCGGTTTCGAGCCCACGCTATGTGGACGATTCCTTCGTCACGCCGGCCAAGGCGCCCGTTCTCTCGGTGCAGGCCTCGGGAGCCAACACCCTCACGCTCACGCTCGTGATGGGCGACGCGACGGCTCTGAACGTGGGTCTCGAGCGCGCACCGCAAGGTCAGGGCTACACCGAGATCGCGATGCTCAAGGCCGACGCGCTCTGCGCGAACGGCGGCCGGCTCACGTGGCCCGACACGGGCCTCGCGAAGGGCACGTACCGCTACCGCGCGTTCTCGCTGAACCAGGGGACGGGCGTGCGCACCTACAGCCGCGAGGTCTCGGGCGACATCACAGAGGGCGAGGCGGCTCCCACCATCGTCTCCTTCCGCGCCTCGAGCGCGACCGTCGTGCGCGGCCTCGCGACGACACTCTCCTGGAACGTCGACGGCGCCGCGCGGGTCTCTCTGGAGCCCGGTCTCGGAACCGTGACCGCAGACGGCTCCGTGGCCGTGACGCCCAACCAGCCCACCCGCTACACGCTCGTGGCGGAGGGCGCGGGTGGAACGGCCTCGCGCGACCTGTACCTCTCGGTGGTGGATCCCTCGCCCACGGCCTTCCGGAGCGTGATCCCGGTGGTGGTGACGGCTGCCGGGCTCGAGGGCGCGCAGTGGAAGACGTCCCTTCAGGTGTCCAATCCCGGCGAGGACGCCGTGACCAGCCGCCTCTCGTTCCACCCGGCCGACGGCTCGGCGCCGCGGTCGCTCCAGATCTCACTCGGGGCCTACCAGACCGTCTCGCTCGAGAACGTGGTCGCCGAGCTGGGCGCCTCGGGGCACGGCCGCCTCGACATCGATTCGTCGCTCAGGGTCCTGGCCGTCGCGCGGATCGAGAACGTGGCTTCCGAAGGAACCACCGGCGCCTCGCTGGACGCTCTGCCCCGCGAATCGGCTCTCTCGAACGGCCAGCAGGGCTACCTCGTCGTGCCCGGCGACCCGGCCCGCAAGCGCGTGGCTCTGGGCGTCGCGGCGCTCGATGCCGACGTCCTCCTCACCTTCGTGGTACGGGACGCGCGGGGCAGCGTGCTGGTCGAGAAGGAGCTCGCCATCGCGCGCGGCACGCTCGTCCAGAAGCCGTTCGAGGAGCTCCTCGGCGTGCCTCCCGCCGCCGACCTGAGCCTGCGCGTCTCGGTGAAGGACGGCCCGGCCTACGTCTACATGACCTCGGCCGATCCCGCCACGAACGACCCCTCGCTGCAGGTCGCGCGGCCCCTTCCCTAGCGCCTTTTGCTAGAGTCCGCGCATGCTGGACGTTCGGCTGCCCGAATTCTCGTTCGCGATCTCCCTCTACGTGTGGTACCGCGACCTCGACGCCATGGGTCACGTGAACAACGCGACGTATTTCCAGTACTTCGAGCAGGCCCGCACCCGCTACTGGCTCTCGCTCATGGCGGGCGCGGCCCACCCGAACCCGGTGCTCGCGGCCGTGGGCACCCCGGTGGAGCACGACGTCGCCAAGCTCGGGATCATCGTGGTGCACGCCGAGTGCGACTACGTTTCCCCCGCGCGCCTCGGCGAAGGGCTCCTCGTGGGCGTGAAGCTCACGGAGATTCGCAGGAAGTCGTTCGTCCTCGACTACAAGATCGTCTCGAGCGAGAAGACGGGCAGCGAGACGGACTCGCGCCTCGTCGCGACGGGGAAGACGGTCCAGGCGCTCTACGACTACGCCAAGGCGAAGTCGCTGCCGTTCACCGAGGACCTCAAGAAGAAGATCGAGGCCCGCGAAGGCACGATCAAGTACACCGACACCAAGGACTGACCGAAGGATGGCGCCGCGTCCGCTCGCCGCGAGCGAGGCCGCCGCTCACGAGGCCGCGGTCGCGCTGCGCCGCCGCATCCACAAGGATCCCGAGACGGCGTTCGAGGAGCAGGGGACCGCGGCTCTCGTGGAAGAGCGCATGCTCGAGCGCGGCTTCACGGTGCGCACCGCTCTCGGCCGCACGGGTGTCGCCGCTCTCTACGACACCGGCATTCCGGGCCCGGTGATCCTCCTGCGCGCCGATCTCGACGCGCTGCCTCTCGCCGAGAAGACGGGGCTCCCCTTCGCTTCGACCAACGGAAAGATGCACGCCTGCGGACACGACGGACACGTGGCCGCGCTGGACGCGGCGGCAGATCTGCTGCTCCTCGACCCACCCGCGCGCGGGGCCGTGGTCTTCGCGTTCCAGCCGGCGGAAGAGGGCGCCGGGGGGGCGACCGCGATGATCGCGGACGGCGTTCTCGAGAACCCGAAGCCCGGAGGCGTCTTCGGCATCCACCTCTGGACGGGTCTCCCGGTGGGCTCCGTGGCGCTGCCCGCGGGCCCGATGATGGCCTCCGTCGACGAGTGCAAGGTCGAGGTGACGGGCGCCGGCGGCCACCACGCCTCCCCCGCCGGGGCCCCCCGC
>CAZXSG010000515.1:0-4172 GCA_964643185.1 uncultured Holophagales bacterium | reverse complement strand
GCCCGCTCGGGCTCGGTGCCAACCCCGAAATTCAACACCTCGTATCCCTGCCTGGCGGCCACCGTCCTCGCGCTCTCGGCGTGTCGCGTCAAGGCCCGCGTCATGGTGGTGCTCGCGGGCGAGCCCGGCTCCTGGAGCGCGACCGAGGGCTTCTCGTCGAGCGAGAAGGAAGTCCTCGGCGTGCTCACGGGCTACCACGGCACGGGCTACGCGTTCGGTCTCAACCACCTTCCCAAGGTGTTCGCCGAAGGGATGGAGCGGGACCGCAAGGTGCACGTGATGATCGTCTCCGACAGCGATATCTTCCCGATGCTGCAGGAGAAAGACGGCAAGAACTGGGACGTCACGGCGACGGCGAACACCGTAGCGGGGGGTGGGGGGACGTTCGTGCTGAACCTGCATCAGGGCCTGAAGGCCTATCCGAAAGAGGTCTCGCGCCTCAACGGCATGGGCTACGACGTCCATGCGATCTCGAGCTGGGAGGGCATCGTCGCGTTCGCCCGGGCGTTCAGCCGGAAGCACTACGAGGAGGCGCTGCGTGCGAAGTGAAGCCCCGAAGCTCGAGCGACTCCTCCGGTGGCTTTCGGAGACGCCTCCCGAATTCCTTCTCGACGGTGTGTTGACGCCCGCGATCGTGTCGGACGTGCTCCGCGACCTCGGAGGGGACCTCCTCGACAGCGACGGCGCGCAGGCGTTCCGGCCCGACGGCACCAAGGAGAAGGACCGCTGGGCGAAGCTCGTGCAGGTGACGTGCTGGCTCCTTTCGCAGGAAGACCTCGCCCGCATCGTGCGCGAGCGAAAGCTCGTCGAGCGCGTCGATAAGCTCCTCCGGACCGGGCTCCTCGAGGTGGCGCAGCACGTGGCCGGGAATCGCTGGGTGAGCGATCCCGACCGGCGCGAAGAGCTCGCCCGGCTCACCCTCGCGGCGCTCTCGCTCCTCCCGGAGGGGGAGAAGGCCGCGCAGTTCGAGGACCGGCTCACGACGCTCTCCACGGTCGCGAGACACCGCGTTCTCAAGGAAACCGAGGCCGCGCTCCGCCGGGCCGAGAAGATCCGTCAGGAGATGGCGAAGAAGGCGGCCGAGGAAGCCGCCTCCCGCTACAGCCGCGAATGACGACCCGCGCCGCGCTATCGCTTCCCCAGGTTCTGGTGCTCGCCGAGACGGTGGCCAAGGGCGACCTCTCGCGCGAGAGTGACGAACGCTGGGACCTCGTTCACGAGCTCGCGCGCCGCGGAGGGCCGGAGATCCTTGCGGCCGCTCACGGGTGGAGTCACGGATCCAACCGCCTGCTGCGATGCCTCGGGGCCGACGTGCTCACGCGGATCGCTTCGAGAGAGAGCGGCGAGCACCTCGAGGAGACGCGGCAGGTCCTCGACCGGCTGCTCTCGGACATCGACCTGCGCGTCCTCGTCACCGCGCTCACGGCGCTCGGGCATCTGGGCGGCGGGGACCTCTCGAAGATCTGCAAGCTGGCCTGCCACTCTTCGGAAGAGGTGCGCGAGGCCACGGTCGCCGCGCTCACGGGTCGCGACGAGCTCCTCGCCCTGCAGACGCTCGTCGCGCTCTCCGGCGATCCCTCACCCGCCGTGCGGAGCGCCGCCACGTTCGGGCTCGGCAGCCCTGTCGCGGTCGAAGACGCCGTTCTCGCGGGCGCGCTCGAGGCGCGGCTTCGCGAGGAGGACGACGAGATCCGGGGCGAAGCTCTCGTGGCCCTCGCCCGGCGCGGTGACGCGGGCGTCGTGCCGCTCATTCTCGAAGAGCTTCGGCGGGAGAGCGTGTCGATGGCCGCGATCCGTGCCGCCGGCCTCCTGCCGCGCGCGGAGTTCGTGCCGGAGCTCGAGAGGCTCCTCGCCGGCGAGCCCGACGACGTCAGCGTTTCGTGGGCGCTCGACCGCTGCCTGGGTGACGAGGGAGGGCGCGATGAGTGACGACGGACCCCTGACCGACGACCAGCGGTTTCCCCTGCTCGACGATCAAGGGCGCGCGCTGCTGAAAAGCCTGCGCGAGCATCCGCACGGGCCCGCGTGGAATTTTCCGTGCGGCGACCGGCTCACGGCGGAACGCCTCGCGCGCGTCGTGGACTACGAGCGCGCGCCCGAGAGCGAACCGCGCTCCGAGGCCGGTCCCGAGCTGCCGCCCTGGCGATCCGAGAGGATCGCCTCAGGCGGTCCTACCGGACCGCCGTGGGTCGTCGAGCTCGCGCGGAGGTGTCTCGCCGAGGTGCCGTTCTACCGCGCGCGTGGGGGGGACCCGGAGCGCTTCGAGTCGATTCCGCCGTGCTCGCGGGCCGACCTCGTGAGGGCGCCCTGGAGCTTCGTGCCCGACGACGCGCCGCTCGACGAACTGTGCCTCTTCTTCACCTCGGGGACGACGGGCCCGCGCGTCGACGTGCTGGCAACGCCCGAAACGGCGTCGTACTACCTGCCGCTCCTCCGCCGCGCGCTCGCGACGCGGGGCGTGAGCCTCGAAGGGGGGCCGGGACGCGTCGCGCTCGCGCTCGTCTGCGCGCAGCAGAAGACGTACACGTACGCGACCGTCTCGGCGTTCCTCGGCAACGCGGGCTGCGTGAAGGTGAACCTGAACCCCGTCGACTGGCGGGACGCCGCGGACGCGGTGCTGTTCCTCGAGGACCTCGCCCCCGAGATCCTCACCGGCGATCCCGTGAGCTTCCACGTGCTCGCCGAATCGCAGACGACGCTGAAGCCAAAGGCCCTCGTGTCCTCGGCGATGGCGCTCTCTCCAGGCCTCACGAAACGCCTCGAGGAGCGATTCGGTTGCCCTGTGCTGGACTTCTACTCGACGTGCGAGAGCGGTCCCATCGCCGTTCGCGAGAGCGGTTCATGGTCTCTCCTCCCGCACGACCTCCACGTGGAGATCCTGGGGCCGTCCGGCGAGACGCTGCCCCTCGGAGAGCGCGGCGAGATCGCCGTCACCGTGGGCCGCAATCCGCTTTTGCCCCTCTTGCGATATCGCGTTGGAGACACGGCCCGCCTCGTCCGTCACGGGGACTCGCTGCGCCTCGAGGACTTCGAAGGGCGCGAGCCCGTGGCGTTTCGGAGCGCGTCGGGGGCCGTGTTCAACAACCTCGACGTCTCGGGCGCGCTGCGCGCGTTTCCGCTCGCGAACGCCAGCGTCGTGCAGCGGGCGGACGGATCTGTGCGCGTGACCGCGACCGGTCTCGCGGGCCTCGAGGAGCGGGTCCGCGCGGCGCTCGTGCCGCTCTTCGGCGAGGCCACCCCCATGGAGCTCGAGGAGGCGGTGGAAACCGGCGAGAAGCGCGTGCCCTACGTTTCCGAGAGGGACTGGCTGGCGTGAGGTTCCTCGTGCTCGGCGCATCGGGCGGTTGTGGCCAGTGGGCCGTGCGGCTCGCCGCCGGACGCGGCGACGACGTGACCGCGCTCGTGCGGCCGGCCACGCCCTACGCGCCTCCCTCGGGTGTGAAGGTGATGCGGGGCGACGCCACCGATCCGGCGCTTCTCCAGGCCGCGCTCCAGGAAAAGGACGCGGTGCTGTCGTGCGTGGGTCAACGGCGCGCGGGGAAGAGCCCGTGGGCCCGCGCGCTCTCGCCTCCCGATCTCGTGACGCGGGTCGTCTCGGCCCTCGTCCCCACCATGGAGAAGTCCGGTGTGAAGAGGCTCGTCTTCATCAGCGCCGGCGGCGTGGGCGACAGCGCGGCTCAGCTCACGCCCCTCGTGCGAAAGATGGTCGGCGCCGGCAACGTCGGCGTCGCGTACCGCGACCTGGAAGAGGCGGAGCGCGTCCTCGCGAAGAGCGCTCTCGACGTGACCCGCGTGCGTCCCGTGACACTCACGGGCGGAAGGCCGGGAGGGCGGGCTCGCGAGGTTTCCCGCTACGGCCTCTTCTCGATGGTGCGGAGGTCCGACGTCGCGCAGTTCCTGGTCGAGGACGCGCGGAGGCCCGGTGGGCGGGCCGTTCTACTCGGAAGCTGAATCTGATCAGCCCTCCGGGCCGGGAAACGCCTCCGGCGCGCTGAATTCGGAGACCCTGAAGTAGCGGTGCTGGCCCGCGACGTCCCTCTCAACGGGAACGTACTCGAGGCCCTCACGAGGGCCGATCGCGGCGCGAGCGCTCTCGGTGAGGAGAATCTCGCCCGTACCGGCGACATCCTCTCCGAGTTTCGACGCCGCGTTCACCTCGGCGCCGAAGACGT
>CAZXSG010000514.1:1494-4173 GCA_964643185.1 uncultured Holophagales bacterium | reverse complement strand
GGAAACCCAGTTATGGGTTTCCCTGGCCCTTCCGCTCCGCTCGCTTCGCTCGCCTTGTGACCGGGAACCCCAGTTATGGGTTTCCCTATTCGATGACCGTCGAGACGACGCTGCCCCCGCCCGTGCCCGCGTAGAGCCGCGGCGGGGAGCTGCGGTCGATGGCGATCGCCCGCACGTCGGAGTTGACCATCTTGCCGCCGAACGGCGTGAACGTGGCGCCGCCATCGGTCGAGCGGAAGACGCCCTGGAACGTGCCGACGAAGAGCCCTTTGCCGTCGGGAGCGAGGACGACGGTTTCGATCTCCTTCACGTCCTTGGCGATCGAGACGTTCTTCCACGTCGCGCCGGCGTCGTTCGTCACGAAGAAGCCCGTCTTGGCCGCGATGTAGCCGGCCTGAGGGTTCGAGGGATCCACCACCAGGCGCCGGATGTCGCGGCTCTCGGGAAGGCTGCCCGCCGTCTTGGTCCAGGTCGTCGCGCCGTCGGTCGAGCGGTAGAGGCCCTCGTTGTCGTTCAGGAGGAGCCACAGGGTCTTCGGGCCCGTGCACTCGAGCTGCTTGACGCTCTCGACGGGCACGCCCTTGCCCGCGGTCTTCCACTTCACGCCGCCGTCGGTCGAGCGAAAGACCGTCTCGCCGTCGTCGTGGGAGCTCGTCCAGTTACCCGAGTACATCGTCTTGGGATCGGACGGCTCGAGCGCGAACGCGTTGAAGCCGGGACTCGGATCCTGCATCGGCTTCACCGGGCTGTCCCACGAGATGCCGCCGTCGGTCGACTTGTAGAGCGATCCACCGTTCGCGACCCAGACGATCTTCGGGTTCCTCGGATCTCCGACGATCGCATCGGGCACGTCGTCGTCCTTCTTCGTGAAGGGCGAGGTCATGCGGCTCCAGCGGCCGTTCTCGAGCCGCGAGAAGCCGGTGCTGAGGGCTCCCCACACGACTCCGGGCGCGGACGGGTGCGCCTGCAGCCACTTGACCTGGCTCGCGCCCATCCCCTCGGACGAGGGCGCCCAGGACTTTCCACCGTCGCTGGACCTGAAGACTCCCCCGCCCGACGTGCCCGCCAGCACGAGCTCGGAGTTCGTGGGGTGCACGGCCAGGGCGCGGACGTACCAGAGGCCGATCTCGTCACCCGCGCTCGACCAGCTGTCTCCGCCGTTCGTGGACATCACGAACCCCTTCCGCGTGCCCGCGAACAGCTTTCGGGGCGACGAGGGATCCAGCGCGAACGCGTCCACTTCGGCATCGTTCTTCGAGCCGCCGATGGGGAGCTGCGTGAAGCTGGCCCCCGAGTCCGTCGAGCGGAACAGCCCGCGCGACGCGACGACGTAGAGGAGACCCTTCGTCTTCGGATCGGGATGCACCTGCTTCGCACGCCCTCCGGGCTGGAGGCTCTCTCCCGTGCGGGTCCAGGTGGCGCCCGCGTCGGTCGAGATCGCGAAGCCCTCCTTCACGTCGATACCGGCGGCGTAGATGCGCTTGGGCTCGAACGGATCCCACGAGAGCCACGTGACGTCCATGTTCGGGATGCGCGTGTCCTTCCACGTGGCGCCCGCGTCCTCGCTGCGGTAGAGGACGTTCACGTTCGGCGCGAGGAACGTCTTGCTCGCGGGATTCAGCGGGAACACGACGGGATGCCCGACGTTCGACCCGTACCCGATCGACTTCGCCTTGAACGTGGCGCCGCCGTCGGTCGACCGCCAGAACCCCTGACTCGGTGAGCCGGTCCAGACGTTCTTCGGGTTCTTGGGCTCGACGCGCACCCAGGTGAGCTCGCGGCTCGTGAGCTCGGCGTCCTGCAGAGCCCAGGTGCTGCCTCCGTCGTTGCTCACGTAGAGGCCCCCGCCGTTCGTCGTGGCGTAGACCTTCTGCGGGCCCGCCGGATCGAACGTGAGGCTGGTGACGTTGCCCATCCAGGGCCCTTCCTGTTTCCAGCCGGCCGCAAGCGACGGGGTCGACACGGAGGAAATAAGGAGAGCGGCAAAAACGGGTACGGCAAGGCGCTTCATAGATCCTCCTCGGTCACCCCTTGGGTCTTGACGAGAGCGCGGAGCGCGGCGTGGGTCTTCTCTCCAGCCGCCAGAACGTTGCCGCGGTCGCGCCAGCGCGCGCCGCCGTCGAAGTCTGTCACGAGGCCGCCGGCCTCCGCCACGAGGACGGCCCCCGCGGCCGTGTCCCACGGTGAGAGGCCGAACTCGAAGAACCCGTCGAACACGCCCCCCGCGACGTAGGCCAGATCGAGAGCCGCGCTGCCCGCCCGGCGAAGCGACTGGACCTCGAGGAACGCGGCACGGAAGACCTTGAGGTAGGAGTCGATCTTCCCGGGATATCGGAACGGGAAGCCGGTCGCCATGGCGGTTCCGGGCAGGCCGTCGCGCCGCGTCACGGCGAGCCGGGCGCCGTTGCGAAACGCGCCCGCGCCCTTCTCGGCGACGAAGAGGTCCTTCTTGAGCGGATCCCACACGATGCCGTGCGTCAGCTCGCCGTCGAAGCCACCCGCCGTGCGGCCGATGGAGACGGCCCAGTGCGGAAAGCCGCGCACGAAGTTGGCCGTGCCGTCGAGCGGATCGACGATCCAGGCTGGCTTCGTGGTGCCTCGCTCGGAAGGTCCGGTCTCCTCACCCAGGAAGACGTCGCCGGGAAACGCGCCGAGCAGGATCTCGCGGCAGAGCGCCTC
>CAZXSG010000514.1:0-1484 GCA_964643185.1 uncultured Holophagales bacterium | reverse complement strand
GGGGCGATGTGCCCGCGCTCACGCGCAGGTCCTGGGACACGGTTGTGGCGGACCAGTCAGGGGCAGCACGAGCAGAACAAGTTTACTTTGCCTGGTGGCTGTTAGGCAACCACGCCTTGCGCCAGGGCGACTGGAAGCTGCGCTGGGAATACAAGCCGCTCGGCAAGGGCGACTGGGAGCTCTTCAACATCGCGGCGGATCCTGCCGAACGCAAGGATCTCGCGGCAGAGCGCCTCGCTCTCCTTGTCGGCCCGCGAGACGACGTCGTTCCGCCCCTTGTGCTCGACGTCTCCCGGGTCGAGGCTGCCGTAGTACGAGAGCAGAACCTCCCCCGCGCGACGGGCCGCCTCGATGGCGACGTCGAGCGGGGCGTTCGTCTTCACGCGCTTCCCGTCAGGCGGGGCGGAAGGGCTCGATCTTCTCGAGCACCGCGGCCTCGCCGAGAACGTCCACGTCTTCGCCCGTCAGCTTCCCGAGGAGCGCCTTGCCGAGGTCGGAGAGGTACGAATAGACGCCCTCTTCGGGCTTCGAGTCCCACGGCCCGAGGAGCGTGAGAGTCCTGTTGCCTCCCGCCTTCATGGTCAGCGTCAGCTTCGTGCCGGGCCGCACCTCGGTGGTGTCGATCGTGGCGGGGTCGAGCACCCGGGCGAGCGCGAGCTCCTCCTGGAGCTTGCCCGCGCGGGCCGAGAGGAGCTGCTGCTTGTCGCGCCGCGCCTTGTACTCGAAGTTCTCGGAGAGATCGCCTTCGGCCGCGGCCAGCGCGATGCCCTTGGTGTTCTCGGGGATGTCGATCTGGAGGATCTGCTCGAGCTCCTTGCGCTTCCTCTCGAGCGACTCGGGCGTCACGAAGAACTGATCGTCGGTCTGCTTGCGCAGGTCCGGGAACTTCATCTCCGAGGTCGCGACGAGCGCGTCGCGGCGACGCGGCTCGAGCTCGTTGTGACGGCCCAGAGCCTCGAGGAACACCCTCACGTCGCTCAGGGTCGCGTGCTTCATGATCCAGATGGCCGCGAGCCCGGTGCGATCGAACATCTCGCGCACCTTGCTGCGCGCGGCACCCAGCTCGTCCCACGAGATCGCGTCGAGGAGACGCCCGAGGACGTTCGGCGTGAGGCGCTTGCGCAGTTCCTCGTCGGCCGTGGCCTTCTGGCAGAACCACACGAACGCGCGGGGTCCCGAGCGCGGAGACTTCAGCAGCCGGTCGAGCATGCGCTCGCGGGCGTCGGGATCCACCTCGACGAGCCGCTTGTCGAGGAAATCGAGCGTGCGGGAGTCTTCTTCCTTGAAGAACCAGTCGGCGAGGACCTGCCCCGTGCGCGGGGACTTTTTCTCGAGGAAAACCTCCAGGAGGCGTTCCCGGGCCGCGCGATCGGCCAGACGTGTGAGGAGCGGTAGCGGCTCGTCGGGCACCAGAGCCGCCAGCGCCTCGGCGCGGCCGGACACACTCTTTTCGACGAGCTCGGCAACCTCGAAGCCCGGCGCCC
>CAZXSG010000513.1:0-4177 GCA_964643185.1 uncultured Holophagales bacterium | reverse complement strand
TGGTGCAGCCGTCGACCTTCTTGTCCTTGCACGCGTCCGTCTTACAGCCCGCGCCCGCGGTGCTGAGACAGGCCTGCTCCTGCGTCGAGCAGCCCGATCCCGGACTGGGGTTCTTCTCGGTGCGCTTCACCTTCTTCTCGGCCAGCGCCGACCCTGAGAAGCAGAGCGCCAGGACGACGAACGCGACCCTGAGAGACTTCGAGCTCATGGGTTTCTCCTCCGGTTTCCTGTTGGTTCGTGGTGCGGCAGACGGGCTTGTGACGAATTGACTCAACCTAGGGCCGCGTTTACGCACCGTCAAGATCGGGTGGGAACTCCCGTGTCGCCCGTCACTGTCAGGCGGAAAGTACGGCCGCGGCCAGACGCGTCTGCGCCTCGAGAATCCTCCCGGGCGTCAGAGCGAAGTTCTTCCTCAGCCGTCCGTTCTCCCACGCGATCGAGCGCCACAGCGCGAGGACGGCCGTGCCCTGGCTCGCGTACTCGCTCCGGCGCCGCAGCTCGAACGCGTAGCTCAGATGCGCGAGATCCTGGGTCAGCATGGGGTCGCACGGAACGCTCTTTCGCAGCCCCACGGAAAGCGGAACGCCCTCGCTCTCGGCCAGGGCCTCGAGGCACAGCAGCTGAAGCTTCTCCGCCTGGAGCTTGTCCTTCGCGGTCGGATTCCTGAGAACGAGCAGGTGCGCCGCGACGAGGTACGTGCAGCAGGGACAGCGGCAGCTCCCGTCGTCCCGGAAGACCCGCGGCCTGGCGGGAAGAACGAACGAGGTCGTGAGGAACGACGCGAAGAGATGCGACAAGGGAGCGAGATCGCGCGGAGAAGGACGCAGCTCTCGCGGAAGGCTCTCGAGGTTTCGCGAGATCCATTCCTCGGCGGCCGCCGCGGAATCCGTCGCTCCATGGACCACCGAGAACGACAGCCCTCCGCTTCTCAGCGTCGTGCCTACCCAACGAAAGAGCCTGTAGCTCAGCTCGTGCAGACGGAGGAGATCCTCCAGGGCCTCCCGCGTGAACAGCATGGGTCGCCCTTCATCCCTTGGCCTCGATCTTCGCCCACGAGTCCTTGAGCGTCAGAGTGCGGTTGTAGACGGGCTTCTCGGGCGTGCCGTCGGGATCCGCGCAGAAGTAGCCCATGCGCTCGAACTGACACAGCCATCCCGCGGGCTTCCCCGCGAGTGACGGCTCCAGCTTGGCGTACGGCAGGACCTCGAGCGACGCCGGGTTCAGCTTGTCGAGGTAGCTCTCCTCGGCGTTCGGGTTCTCCACCGAGAAGAGCCGGTCGTAGAGGCGCACCTCGGCATCGACGGCGTGCGGGGCCGAGACCCAGTGGATCGTGCCCTGCACGCGGCGCCCGTCGGGCGCGTTGCCGCCCCGGCTCGCGGGGTCGTGCGTGCAGCGGATCTCCACGATGTTGCCCTCGGCGTCCTTGACGACCTCTTTGCACGTGACGAGGTACGCGTAGCGAAGGCGCACCTCGCGGCCCGGCGCGAGCCGGAAGAACTTCTTGGGCGGGTCCTCGCGAAAGTCGTCGGCCTCGATGTACAGCTCGCGGGAGAACGGCACGGACCGCGTTCCGGCCGAGGGATCCTCGGGGTTGTTCACCGCGTCGAAGTACTCGACCTCTCCCTCGGGATACGTCTCGATCACGACCTTCACCGGGCGCAGCACGCCGAAGACGCGCGGCGAGCGGGCGTTGAGGTCCTCGCGCACGGCGTGCTCGAGGAGGCTGACGTCGACCATGCTGTCGCGCTTGGCGACCCCGATGCGCTCGCAGAACGCGCGGATCGCCTCCGGCGTGAAGCCGCGGCGCCGCACGCCCGAGAGCGTGGGCATGCGCGGATCGTCCCAGCCGTTCACGAACTTCCCGTTCACGAGCTCCAGGAGACGCCTCCTGCTGAGCACCGTGTACGTGAGGTTGAGCCGCTCGAACCCGATCTGCTGCGGGCGGTTGGGCGTGTCCAGCGAGACGAGGAGCCAGTCGTAGAGCGGCCGGTGGGCCTCGAACTCCAGCGTGCAGACGGAATGCGTCACGGCCTCCAGCTCGTCCGAGAGCGGGTGGGCGTAGTCGTACATGGGGTAGATGCACCACGCGTCGCCCGTGCGGGGATGCGTGTGCCGGCGGATCCGGTAGAGCGCCGGGTCGCGCATCGTGATGTTGGGCGAGGCCATGTCGATCTTCGCGCGGAGGATGTGCGCTCCGTCGGGGAACTCGCCCGCGCGCATCTTCCGAAAGAGGTCCAGGTTTTCCTCGATCGAGCGGTCTCTGTACGGGCTGTTCGTCCCGGGGGACGTGAGCGTGCCGCGGTGCGCGCGGATCTCGTCGGCCGAGAGGCTGTCGACGTAGGCGAGACCGCGCCGAACGAGCTCCTCGGCGTGGAGGTAGAGCTTCTCGAAGTAGTCCGACGCGTAGTACTCGTGCTCGCCCCACGAGAAGCCCAGCCAGGCCACGTCGCGGTGGATGGCCTCGATGTACTCCATCTCCTCCTTGGCCGGGTTCGTGTCGTCCATGCGGAGATGGCAGCGGCCGGCGAAGTCCTTCGCGAGGCCGAAGTTGAGGCAGATCGACTTGGCGTGGCCCAGATGCAGGTAGCCGTTCGGCTCGGGCGGGAAGCGCGTCACGACGCGGCCGCCGTGCTTTCCGGAGGCCTGGTCCTCGATCACGATCTCGCGGATGAAGTCGGGGGCCGTGGGGGTTCCCGCGAGGACGAGCTTCTTCGGCTCGGGGGACGGAGCGGTTGCTGTGGGGTCGGTCATGTTCGTTCTCTCGATCGCGCGCGTCGACCCGATGGGCCGCGGGCGGGCGGCGATTCTAGAGCCCGAGGGCTAGAGCCCACAGGGAAGGGAGGGTGATCCCTGAGATCCCTTCGGGATCCCCACCAGCTCCGGCCTCACGAACCGCTCCCCGAGGATCGAGCGGACCATGTTGGCCGTGGAGACGTCCCCGAACGTGAGCTTGTAGAACGCGTTCGTGGTGCGGATGGGCAGCCGCGCCACGATCTCGGGAACGCCGGCCCCTTTCGCACGGAGGTCGTTCACGCGACCCTCGATCTCCCTCATCCAGTCGCGCTTGGCGCGGATCGCGGCCTGGCCGTCCTTCTCCCTCGGCCGGTGCGCGCAGAGGAGGACGTCGAAGTCGAGCGTGAGAAAACGCTCCAGCGTGGCGACCGTCTCGGCGAAGTCTTCGTCCCTGCGGAAGACCTTGATCTTCTCGGCCACGAACGCGTCCCCCGTGAACAGCATGCCCTGCGACGGCACGTGGAACGCCACCTGGTCCACGGCGTGGCCCGCGGCCGGAATGACGTCGGCCTCCCAGGGGCCGAGCGCGATCCGCTCGGGCAGCGCCGTCGCGGGAGCGGCCTCGGCCTTTCCCCACAGCACGTGCTGATAGAAGCGGATCGGCAGATCCTTCGACAGGATCTGCGTGCCGGTGTCCGAGGTGAGGACCTCGAGGCCCGCGCGGGCCAGCGCCCCGGCATTGCCCGCGTGGTCCTCGTGGTGGTGCGTCACGAGCGCGCGGCGGATGCCCGCGCCCTTCGCGAAGTCCAGGAGGCGGCGCTTCGCGCACGGCAGCCCCGTGTCGACGAGCGTGTCACCCACGGCGAAGCAGTAGACCGACAGCAATTCCCGCCCGAACCACACGCGCTCCCTGCGGAGCGCCGTGAGGCCCGCGAGGGTCCCCCTCCCGAGCACGGCCCGGGCGGGGGCCGGGATGCGCGACCACACGGGATCCAGGTGGTGGTAGAGCGGCTTCAACGGCTCCTCGCCGTCCACCAGGGCATAAGGACGCGGCGCGTCTCCTCCTCGGCGAGATGGGCCATCGCGTCCATGCGGGCGAAGTCCAGGCTCTCGAAGCCCTCGAGCTCGGGCCTCACGAGCACGTCGCACGCGGCCTCCTCGCCCGCGGCGTCGCGCCCGTAGAGCGCCGACGCGAGGAGCACGTCGAGCAGGCCGGGCAGGCCCGTGCGGTTCCAGACCTTCCCTCCAGCCTTCGCGCGAAGACCCGTCCTTTTGCTCACGTCGATGCCGATCACCGTTCCGGCGTCGAGGGCCCGCGCGGTGGGCGAAGGCAGGATGCTCGCGACGCAGCCGTCCACGAGGAGATCGCCGTCTTTCACCACCGGGCTGCCCACTCCGGGCACGGCCATGCCCGCGAGGAGGGCGTCCCTCAGAAGTCCCGTCC
>CAZXSG010000512.1:0-4195 GCA_964643185.1 uncultured Holophagales bacterium | reverse complement strand
CCCCAGGACACTTCGTGCCCCCAGGACACTTCAGAATCCCGCGCGGAGCGTGAGCAGGAACTCGTTCGGGTGGAGCTTCGCGCCCGAGAAGAGCTTCATGTCGTTCTTGGAGTACTCGGCCGTCAGGTCGACGCCGCGGATGATGCCCAGGCGGAACCCGATATCGATTTTCGTACAGTCCCAGCCCACCGAGGGGGCGGGGTAGAGCCGCGGCGTGTCGAAGCGGTTGTCGATGTGCGAGTACCGGATCGCGGGCTCGATGAACGTGAACACGGGCTGGTCGCCCGACGCGAAGAGGCCGCCGATGGGGAAGAACCAGGAGACCTCGGCCTCGGGTCCCTGACGCTTGAGGCCCGCGATGTTCTGCATCACGTACTGGCCCGACACCGTGAGGCCCCCGAGCTTGAGGTTCAGGTTGATCCCGTACTCGCGCTTGGTTCGGCCGTCCAGCGGGAACGCGATGCCGAAGCCCGCGAACGCGTTCAGGAGCTTGATGTCGCCCGAGTAGTTCGTCCCGCGGATCGCCACGCTGTCGGCGAGATCCCGGGTGAAGTACCACGCCAGGAGGTCGAGGCCCTGGCCGTCGGGCCCCACCATCTTCACGCCGAGGCCGCCGCCGTACTGGAGCTTCCCGCCGAAGTTCACGTCCTGCGCTTTGGCGTCGTAGAGGATGGGAAAGCCCGACTCGAAAATGGGGTGCACGTTACCGGGCTGGCGCTCGGGGGTGCCGTTGTCGCCGGCGAGCGCGTTGGGGTCGCGAAAGAAGAGCGGGTTCGGGCTCGCCACGGCGGCACGCACGTAGAAGAGGCTGCCGAAGCTGGCTCCGGCCTCGCCCGCGTTCTCCTCGAAGCGGGAGACGGCCGTGCTCCAGAGTCCGTAGCTCTCGAGCTTGCGCACGATCTGCTTGGAGAACCGCGGGAGGCGCCCGGCCTCGATGTAGAACGAGTTCTTCTGGATGGGCTCGAAGACGTCTTCCTTCTTGCCGATCCGGATCCACGCCTCGCGCACGAGGATGCGGTCTTCCGAGGAGGTCGGGTTGCGGTTGTAGAGATCCAGAACATGGACCCGCGCGCGGGCCGTGATGTCGGGCGTGAGCGTCGCGTCGAGCTGGAGCGCGAGGTTCGAGAGCTCGGCGCTCGTTCCCGGGTCGGTGGTGCGCATGTCGACGCCGTCTGCGCCGGGGGGGATGAAGTCGGGAGGGAACGGGAACGCGAGCCGGAACTTCACGTCGGAGGAGTTCCGTACGTTGGCCTTGAGCTCGGCAGAGATCTTGATCTTCGGCCCGGATCCCGTGGGGGCGGCCGCGCCGGGATCGCTCTGGGCGAGGAGCGCGGGAGAGAGGCTCAGCACGGCTGCGGTGGCGATTGTGGCGATTGTGGCGAGGGCGGGAAGTGTCCGGTTCGTCATCCAGCGTTCCTCTTGCTCCGGTCGTGATCCGGGTTTCTTGGACGTCAAAGGAGGTTCACGTTGGAGAGTACCCGCTCGAGGTCGCGCGCGCTCCGCGGACGCTTCTCGGGGTCTTTCTCCACGCAGGCGGCGATGGTACGCGAGAGAAGGTCGGGCACGTCGGGGCGAACGGTCTTCAGCCAGGGCGGGATGCTGTGGAGCTGCTTCTGGATGAGGTCCTCGATGTCGGTCGCGGTGAAGCAGTGCCGCCCCGCGAAGATCTCCCAGAACAGGAGGCCCGCCGAATACAGGTCGCTGCGCGGGTCGGGCGGCTCCCCGCGGAACTGCTCGGGGCTCATGTAGAAGGGCGTGCCCTCCGTGGTGGTGGTCTTCTCGCGCCGGCCGTCCTGCCTCTTGGCGATGCCGAAGTCCATGAGCTTCACGACGCCGTTGCCCATGACCATGACGTTGTGGGGCTTGAGGTCGCGGTGCACGATGCCGGCCTCGTGAACGGCCATCAGACCTCGGCAGATCTGCTTGGCGATCTGGAGGCCCGGAGCGAGGTCGATGGTCTTGCGCGCCCGGAGCAGCTCGCGGAGCGTCGTGCCGGGCACGTACTCCATGGTGATGAAGTTGAGCCCCGCGGCCTCGCCGAAATCGTGGGTGCGCACGACGTTGGGATGCGTGATGCGGCGGGCGATGCGGATCTCCTCCTTGAGGGAGGCGACCGCTTCGGGCGCCGCGATGCTGGGCGCGCCGGTTCCCGTGAGGTTGTCGGTCGGGCTGCCGAGCACCTTGAGCGCCACATCCTCGTCGAGCTGCCGGTCGTTCGCGCGGTACACGCGGCCCATCCCGCCCTCGCCGAGCAGAGAGAGGATCTCGTAGCGTTGCGCGAAGACCGCCCCCGGCTTCGGCCCGTGCGCGACCTCGCCGCCGAGAGGGGAGACCGTGGCCGCGGCCGGTGCGGTCGTCCCGCCTCCATCAGGCAGGGCCGAAGTCGCCGTTTGGCTGGCGGCGAAGCGCTCGTGGGTCTCGTCGCCGGGCCGGCGCTGCATGTCGGCGATGAGGGCCTCGAGGGCGGCCTTTTCCTTCAGGTCGGAAACGAGCTTTCGAAACGCGCGGGCGAGGGTTCCCACCTCGTCTCCGGTGTCCTCGGGAACGACCACGTCGAGCTGACCGCTGCGCAGGCCCTCGGCCACGAGCGCGAGCTGCTCGACGGGCTTCGAGATACGGCGGGCGAGCGCCAGCGAAACGGGCAGAGAGATGAGGAGGAGGAGGGCGCCGATGGCCAGGAGGCCGTCCCGGGTCTTGCGGAACGGCGCGAGCTCCTCGGTCTTGGACTTGAGGATGATGGCAATGGCGATGGGCTCGCCGCGTCCGGAGCGGATGGGGAGCGCGAGCCCCAGGTACTCCTCGGACCCGATGCTCAGCGGGAACGGCCGCGACTCCTTGCCGGCCAGGACCGGCGCGAGGACGTCCTGTGCCGTGGTGAGCGAGCCGGCGAACCTCGAGTCGGCGAGGTGCGGCGTGGACGCCAGGGTCACCAGCCTGGGAGCCGCGCCAGGTGTGGCGAGATCGGCGACGAAGGCCACGTCCGCGGCCGCGAGGCGCGACAGGCGCGCGGCGTCCTGGTCGTCGAGCGGCCAGGTGGCCGCGAGCACTCCGTTCAGCTTCGCCTCGGTGCCCTGGCCCTGCGTGACCGGTGCGCCGGCCGCCAGCGAGAGCCTCGGCTTCGGCTCCGCGTCGAAGATGAAGCCGGAGGCGTCCACGAGGTCCTTGGCCGGTCTTCCCGCCCAGGCGGCGCCGCTGAAGTCGCGACCCCGCTCCTCTCCCGCGGCCCGGTCGCTCCGCGCGATGAGGCGTGCGGAATCGTCGAAGAAGAAAACCCGCTCGGCACGGATGAGCTTGGCGTACTCGATCGCCGAGTCGTGCCAGGTGGCGTCCGAGATTGCCGAACCCTCGGCGAGGAGCGCCCGGGTGCCGACGTCTTCCGCGCGGGCCCGTACCGCGGCCTTCCGGCTGGCGGCCAGGCTCTCCGCGAAACCCGCGTAGATGTCGGGCGCGGCCTGGAGCGCGGCCGTGACGCGCTCGGAAGCGAGGCGGTTCATCTGCCAGCTCGCGAACCCGAGCGCTCCGCCCAAAGTCACCAGGAGAAGCGCGGCCGCGCCGCCGAAGATCCGCGTTCCGAGCGGTAGCGCGCGGGGCCGCGGAGTTTCGCCCCCCTCGATCCGGCGCGTGGTGAGAAGCTGTTCCTTCGTCTGCACGGCAACGGTGCGGGATTCCTCGAGCCTGGCCATCAGTAACGCTCGTTGCCCTTCGGGTAGGCCTCGCCGTACTTGTTGGCGTGCGGCTTCTCGACGAACGAGCGCGCGTCGAGCTGCTCCACGATGCGCGCGTCCTGCCCCGCGACGACCTCGACGGTCAGCTCTTTCTCTCCGCCGCGCTCGTGCCAGATCTTCACGGTGTGGCGGCCCGGCGGCAGGCCTGCAATGCGAAACGTTCCGTCCGCGGCGGTGAGCGCGAAGGGGCCTTTGTCGACGACCAGAAGATACGCCGCCATCTTGGGATGGATGTTGCAGTAGACCCTCACGACACCGGGCTTCTGGAGGGTGATGTCCTTCGACGCGCCGTTTTTGTAGAGGCCCAGATCGAACTCGGCGCCGGGCGTGAGGCTGAACACGTTGTGGAAGATCGAGTCGTCGTTGGGAAACGCGATCGTGCTTCCGGCGGGGACCGCGAGAACGTGCGGCGCGAAGCGCTTGTCTTTCTGCCGGAGCGCTGGCTTGCCCGTCGTCGGGCGGGGCCCGGG
>CAZXSG010000511.1:0-4197 GCA_964643185.1 uncultured Holophagales bacterium | reverse complement strand
CGCTCGTATCGCCTCCTCGGCGCGGACGTGCACAACATGGGCGAGGTCACGAGCCCGATTCCGGGCGGCGGGTTCATACGGCAGGCCTCCTGGTTGCGGCGATCTCTCACGGTCCACGGTCCCTTCGACGTGCTGCATGCGTTCTGGGCCAGCCCGTGCGGCGCGCTCACCGTGGCCGCGGCGCCTCGGACGAAGCTCATCGTCTGCCTCTTGGGCGGCGGCCTGCCGGGCCTCGCGGCATTCGGCTACGGCGGCGCCCTGTTGCCGCGCGAACGAGCGAGGGTCGCCCTCGCGCTCACGCGGGCCGCGATCGTCACGGCTCCGAGCCGCGCGATGGCTGAGGTCGCCGAAGCGCGCGGCTACCAGACGGACCTCCTCCCGTGGGGCGTTCCGCCCGAGGCCTTCCTTCCGCCCCGCGACGTGGATCGGCCGCGCCGGCTCCTCCACGCCGCGAGCCTCAACCTCGTGAAGGACCAGACGACGCTCCTCCGGGCGGTCGCGCACGCCCGCACGCGCCTTCCCGATCTCACGCTCACGATCGCCGGCGTCGACACGCTCTCGGGCCGCATCCAGAACCTCGCCCGTGAGCTCGGCCTCGACGTCACGTTCCTGAGCCAGATCCCGTCCGACGAGCTGCGTCCGCTCTTCGCCGAGGCCGACGCGTTCGTGCTGTCGTCGCGCCACGAAGCCTTCTGCGTCGCGGCGCTCGAGGCCGCGGCCGCGGGGCTCCCCGTGGTGGGTACACCCGTCGGCGTCCTGCCCGATCTGGGCGCGGTGACCGTTCCACCAGCCGATCCCGTCGCCCTCGGAGACGCGATCGTGAGCGCGCTCTCGAAGCGAGATGCTCTGGCCCATGCGATGCGTGAGGCCGCGGAGGGCTACCGCATCGAGTCCACCGTCAGCCGGCTCCTCGACCTCTACCAAAGGCGCTGAGCACGCGGCCGAAGAGCGTCCGCGCGTAGAGCACGGGCAGCGCGCCGGCCCCCGCGTTCGCGCGGAGCTCTCCCGGTGGCGGGAAGAGCGTTCGCAAGAGGAAACGTGCCTGCGCTGCCCGTCCGTCGCAGAGGCCGAGCGCCGTCTTCGTCCAGCCGTGCGGCGAGCGCGTGTGGCGGAGGAGCGGAATCGACGGTGGCGGAGGCAGCGCTCGATCGAAGACCTCCGGAACGAGCGACGCGATCGCCGACGCCGCGAGGAGCCGGGGCCCGCGAAGCTGTTCGGGTAGCGCGAACGGGCGCAGCCTCAGAAAGTCCACCACCTGGATGCCGCGTAGCCCTTTGGCCGCGAAGTCCTCGGCCGCGTGCGCGAGGAGAAGCGCTCTCTCGGCCTCGGCCGAGGGAGCCGCGACGGCAACCCCGTTCACCGTGAACGCCGACGGCTCCGCGAGGAGAGCCCGCGTCACGTCGAGCCGCTCGCCCAGAACGTCGATGCGGTAGTGCCGATGCAGCTCGATGCGGAGCGGGTTTCCCGGGTGCTCCTCGGCGTGCCTCTCGACGCGCTCCCCGTCGAGCGCGAACACGCGGTGCCGTCCGGTGTCGTGGAGCACGTGGAAGCCCAGCATGCGAATCGCCGCGGTCGCACGCTCCATGAGGCCGGGATCCGCGAGCAGCAGATCCAGGTCCGCCATGGGCCGGTCCCCCGGATCCGCGTACCGCGTGAACGCCAGGACCGCGCTCTTGAGCGCCACCGCCCCGATGCCTTCCTTCCCGAGCTTCGTGACGACCTCGGATAGGACACTGGCGATGCGCTTTCCCCGCAGGAGCGAGCGCTCCCGCTGAAGCGCCAGGAACTCTCCGAGCGGGCCCGGGAGCGCCGGCAGCAAAGCCGCGAGCGGGGACAGCCCCTGCGTCGAGATCGCGAACGCGGCGAGCCCGGCGTCCCGTTCCGGGAAGGGCTCGCCCCAGCCGCCCCTCACGACGGCGGCGAGACCGGCCTCCGCCAGAACCCGATATCGCGTTTCAGCAAAGAGCCGCGGCGGGTCGAACGGAGGGAAGGGGTCTTTCAACCGTCTCTCACCCGAGCGCCTCGGCGAGGAGCCTGTGGAAGTGGTGGACGCCCTCCTCGCGCCGGGGCGAGAAGCGCCCTCGCGTATAGAGCCGCGAGGAGACGCCTTTGAAGACGCTCTCCACCACGGCCTCGTCCTCGCGCTCCACGCGGTCCAGCGCGGCGCCGGCACCCACGTCGAGCCGCGCGGCGTCCCACACGTACGAGAGGAACGACACTTTCGTGCGGCCGGGCGCGATGGGCTTCACGACGTTCACCGAGATGCCCCACGGGTACACGTTGAACATCGTGTTCGGAAACAGGAACACGTAGAAGCCGCCAATGCGCATGCCGTGGTCGGGATGCCCGGCCGGCGGCTCGAACGCGTCCTCCCCCGGAATGGCGACACCCACCTGCGTGGACGAGTACGCCTGCAGCTCCGTGCGGTACGCACCGTAGTCGAGCGCGCTCGTGAGCGCCGGATGCACGTAAGGAATGTGGAAGCCCTCGAGGTAGTTGTCGCAGTAGAGCGCCCAGTGCGCGGCCACGGCGTAGTCGCGCGAGCGGCTCGCGTCGAAGACGGCCGAGTCCACGGGCAGGAAGCCCGCGCGCTTCTCGAGCTCCCCCGACCACTCGGCAAAGGGCATCGCGGGCCGCCCGATGCAGGTGAACAGGAACCCGCGCCACTCCTCGAGCGGCAGCTTCGGCAGGGAGTCCTCGGGCCGCGGAAAGTCCTCCGCGCCGCCGAACTCCGGCATCGAGAGAAACGTCCCGTCGAGGCCGAACCGCCGGCCGTGGTACCGGCAGCGCAGGTTCTTCGCGAGCGTCTCCCCCTCGCACACGAGCGCGCCGCGGTGGGTGCACACGTTCGACAGCGCGTGGAGACGATCCTCCTCGTCGCGCACCAGCACGATCGGCTCGTCGAGGAGCCCGGGCAGGAGCGTCACTGGTTTGACCTGGCCCGGCGTCTTCATCTCGGACGCGTGCCCCACGAGCTGCCAGGAGCGCGCGAAGACCCGTTCCCGGGCGGCCTCCCACAGGGCCGGATCGCGATAAAGGGTCCCGGGCAGCGTGGCCGCGCGGGCGATATCGGGTTCGATGGAGAGCGGGTTCCTGATCATCAGGAGAGAACCTCCGTGAGAACCGAATGAGGGCCGGAATGGCCCGTGCCGGGCAGCGTGGCCGGCAGCACGAGGGTGAACGACGTGCCCCGTCCGGGGGCGCTCGCGGCCGTCACGTCGCCGCCCATGAGCCGCGAGAGGTGCCGCGTGATCGTGAGGCCGAGGCCCGTGCCGCCGTATTTGCGGGTGGTGCCGGCATCGGCCTGGGTGAACGGCTCGAACACCTTCGCGAGCTGCTCCTCGGACATCCCGATGCCCGTGTCGGTCACCTGGAACGTCACGAGCCCGCGGGAGTCCTCGCCGTCGCGGTGGATCGAGAGCGTGACCTGGCCGTTCTCCGTGAACTTCACCGCGTTCCCCAGGAGGTTCAGGAGCGCCTGCTTGAGCCGCACGGGGTCCGTCACCATCGTGCCCGCCGTGGCCTCGCCCCGCAGCTCCAGCACGTTGCCGCGCCGCTCCGCGAGCGGGCGCACCACGGCGGCCACCTCGCCGACGAGCGCGGCGACGTCCACGGGCTCGGCCGAGAGCTCGAGCTTGCCGGCCTCGATCTTCGAGACGTCGAGCACCGTGTTGATCAGGTCGAGGAGGTGCCGGCCCGAGCCCTTGATGCGCGAGACGTCGGGGAGAAGCTCTCCAGCCTTTCGCTCGTTGAGCTCCTCCTCGAGGATCTCCGCGTAACCCAATATCGCGTTCAGCGGGGTGCGCAGCTCGTGGCTCATGCTCGCGAGGAACACGCTCTTGGCGCGGCTCGCCTCGAGCGATCGCCGTTCGCTCTCCCGCGCCCGCGCTTCCGAGGCCTTGAGGTCGGCGATGCGGTGTGCGAGCTCCTCGGTGCGTCCGGCGATGGCCGCCTCGAGCCTCAGGTTCTTGTTACGGAGGGCCCGGAGCCGCCAGCGCGTCCCGGTGCTGATCGCGCCCAGCAGCGCGAGGGCGTACAGAGCGTAGGCCCAGGGGGTTCTCCAGGGAGCCGGCCGGATGCGGAACGGCACCTTCACCGGACCGCTCACGTTCCCCGCGTGATCGCGCCCCCACACGCGGAGCTCGTAGGACCCGGGCGCGAGGTTCGTGAACGAGCGGCGCGCTTCGGGCACGAACG
>CAZXSG010000510.1:0-4207 GCA_964643185.1 uncultured Holophagales bacterium | reverse complement strand
AGCTCTCGCGAGGATGGTCTTCCCGGGAGCTCCCGTTTCCGGAGAGGCAGGTGCGCAGCCCGGAACGGGCGGAGCCTCACGAGCAGCTGCTCAACGGTTCGGCCTCGCCGACGCCGGCACGCTCGCCGTTCTCGCGGTTCTTCTCCTGGCCACGGGCTATCCTTACGTGCAGCACGAGGCGATGACGATCTGGGGCTGCCGCGCGCATGCGTTCGCCGCCGGCGGCGGGCTCGACGCGATCGGGACGTGTCTCGCGCCGTCGTTCCCGCCTCTCTTCTCGATCGCGCTGTGGTTCGGCGCGCACGACCCATTCCTCGCCGGACGCGTTTTCGCCTGGCTGTTCCTGGCGCTCCTCGTCCCCGTTTTCCGCGCGGCAGCCTCGCGAATCGCCGGCGATCTCGCCGGGCCGCTGACCCTGTTTCTCGTGGTGACCGTCCAGGTCTTCCGGGGCGCGGGCACGTTCGAGGCAACGGGCGCCCTCCTCGGCCTGTTCGCCGGGGCCGGCCTCCTCCTGCTTTCGGGCGAGCGAGTCGCAGCCTCCGCGTGCCTCGCGGGTGCGGTGCTGGTGCATCCGCTGGGCGCGCTTCTCGCAGGCGCGCTTCTGGCCGTGACTCTCACCTTCCGCATCGTGAGGCGCGTGGCGCTGCCGCTCTGGCCGTTCGTTCCCGCGGTCCTCGCGGCGATTTCGTGGTTGCTCCGACCCGCCGCGCTGCGCGTGCCCGACCGCTTCTTCGAGAACGCGGCGCCCGGTCTCGCGCTCGGGACGTTCGCGAAGGAGCTGCCCCCGGCGTGGCTCTTCTCGCTGGGCCTCGGCCTCGCGCTCTGGGTCTTTCTCGGCGCGCTGCCCGCGCGCCGGAAGGTGGCCGTGCAGTCCTTCGCGGCGCGCTTCTCGCTGGGCGTCGCCGGCTCGGGGCTTTTCCTCGTCGCCGCCCTCTTCGCCCTCGCGCCGCTCGGCGTCGATCCGGGTGCCGTCCTCGCGCCGCTCGGCGAAGGCCAATCGGCCACGTACGCGACGTTCCTGGCCTACGGTCTTCCCCGCGCCGTCGTGCCGCTCCTGCCGTTCGCGCTGCTGTTCGCCGCGGCGGCAGTGAACGACTAGGCCGTTTCGAGCACCATCTTCTCGAGGCCGTCGAGCGCACTCTCGATGGATGTCTTCGAGGGGCCGAACGAGAAGCGCACGTAAGACCGGAAGCGCGAGCGGGAGCCGCTCCGGCGCTTGCCCGGGTTAACGTCGAAGAACTCGCCCGGCACCACGATGACCCTCCGTCCGAGCGCCGCGCGAAAGAAGCACATGCCGTCGGTCAGCGGTGCCGGGAGGCTCGCGAGGTTGCCCCAGCCGTAGAACGTGCCCTCGGGCATGCGGTCGAACCGCACGCCCATCTTCTCGAGCCGCGAGAGGAGGATGTCTCGCTTCTCGCGGAACGCGGCGTGGATCGCGCGGGTCTCGAGCCCCACGGCGCCCTCTTCGAGAAGCGGAATCGCCGCGCGCTGGAGCGGCTTGCTGCCACCCCCGTCGAGAAACGAGCCCGCGCTCGCCACGGCATCGATGACCTGCTTCGGTCCCAGAGTCCACGTGACCCGCCAGCCGGGGTAGCGCCAGTTCTTGGTGAGGCCGTCGAAGATCACCACCGGATCCCGCTCGACGTCTTCCACGTAGCGCGCCGCGCTCTCGATGGGCAGCGCGCCGGGCCGCCCCGTCCAGATGTAGTGCGAGTAGAACTCGTCGAGGAGGAGCGCGCAGTCGAGCTCCCGCGCGATGGACACCCAGCGCCGCAGCTCCTCGCCCTGCACGAGCTTGCCGGTGGGGTTGCAGGGGTTCGACATGAGGAGCGCCGAGAGTCCGCGTCCCTGGATCTCCTTGCGGAGATCCTCCGACGTGAACGCGTAGCCGCGGTCGCCCTCGAGGAGGATCGCGATCGACGTGAACGCCTTGAAGATGTCGAGGAGCTCCTCGTAAGCGGTGTAGTCCGGCAGGAAGTGGCCGAGGTTCACGTGTCCGAGGCTGGCGGCGGCGCGCGTGAGGGCCGCGCGGCCGCCGCCCGAGACGCTGACGTTCTCGGCCGAGTACTGCGACGGCATCCCGCGGCGATAGAGCTTGTTGTAGAGGGACGCGATCGTCTCGCGGAGCTCCCAGAGGCCCGGCACGGGCGCGTACTCCTGATCGTTCGGGTCGATCGGGACCTCGCGGATGCGCGGCGGCGCGCCCGGCAGCTCACCGGTCTCCGGCTGACCCTGCCCGAGGTTCGACCAGGCCGGGTCGAGAGGGTCGTACCCCTTCTTGCTCGCCTCGGAAACGACGTAGATGACTCCGGTGCGCGGAACGGCCCGGAACGCGGTGATTGCAGTCTCTTCCGTTGACACGGCCCGAGCCTAACATCCGGGAAACATGCGATTTCTCTGCCTGCCGGTCTGCACGATCCTGCTCGCTCTCGCCGGCTGCCAGAGGGCACCGCTCGAGAGGGCGAAGCCCCTCGTGGCGGCGGCCGTCTCCGGCGAACGGCTCCGAGAAACGCTCGCGCGCCTCACGGAAAAGCCCCACCGCGCGGGAACGCCCGGGAACGCGCGCGCCCTCTCGCATCTCGAGGCCGAGCTTTCGAAGGCCGGTCTCACGGTTTCGGGGGAGCCCTTCGAAGCCCTCGTGCCGAACCCGAAGAGAACGCAGCTCTCGATCACCGCACCCGACACGCTCGAGCTCGACCTCTTCGAGAAGAGCTTCGCCGGTGTGCCCTCGACGAAGGCTCTGGAAACCGATATCCCGTTCTTCGCATTCGTGCCGGACGCCGATCTCGAAGCCTCCGTCGTGTACGCGAGCTTCGGCGCGCGGGAGGACTATGCCGAGCTCCGGAAGCACGGCATCGATCCGCGGGGAAAGATTGCCCTCGTGCGCGCGCAGGGCATCTGCAGGAGCAAGAAGGCCGAGATCGCCGCCGAGGAAGGCGTCGTGGGGCTCCTCCTGTATCCCGAGCTCCGCGATCAGGGCTTCAAGAAGACGCCGTACCCCGACGGACCGCACATCAACCCGTGGGCGATCCAGCGCGGCACGTTCCTCCAGTACTACCGGCGCCCCGGCGCTCCTGAAAAGGAGAGTCCGTACCTTCCGAAGATCCCGGCCCTCCCGATCGGCCAGGCCGCGGCCGACCAGCTGTTCCAACGGCTGGGCGGACCGCCGTGGGGCGAGGACGCGCGCGGCTTCCAGAGCGGCCCGTACACGATGGGCGACGGCGGCCTGAAGGTCCGCATGGTGAACGAGGCCGAGTGGCCGCGGCAGGAGCTCCGCAACGTGTTCGGAACTCTGCCGGGAACCGGGAAGGACCCTCGGCCCCTGATCGTCGGGGCGCACGTCGACGCGTGGGTCTACGGGGCGGTCGACCCCGCGTCGGGCGCCGCCGTCGTCCTCGAGGCGGCGCGCGTCCTCGCCGAGCTGCGCAAGAAGGGCCTCACGCTCGCGCGGCCCGTGACGTTCGCGTTCTGGGACGGTGAGGAGCTGGGCATGTTCGGCTCCACGCGCTGGGTGCTCGAGCACGCGGAGACGACGCGCCCCATCGCGTACCTCAACGTCGACTCGGCCGTGCGCAACACCGACTTCGTCGGGAACGTGAGCCCGGGACTTCGCGGCCCGCTCGACGACGTGCTCCGGATCGTCGCGGATCCCAACTCGGGTGAGCCGCTCTTCGTTCAGCGCGGCACGTTCGCCAAGCCCGGCTTCTCGAGCGACACGTCGCCGTTCTCGGGCTTCTCGCCGGTACCCGTGTCGGAGATCGGCTTCGGGCGCTGGTACGGCCTCTACCACACGGGGTACGACGATCTGCACTTCTACGAGCGGCAGATGGACAAGGGGCTCGTGCGCACGAAGACCCTCGCCAACGTGCTCGCGCTCTACATCGTGAACCTCGCGGGGAGCGAGGTGCTGCCGTACCGCTTCGACGAGATCGGCGTGTACTTCGAGGAGCAGCTCAAGGAGCTGTCCCTCGTCTCGGAAGGCGTGCCGGCTTCGCTGCGCACGGCGCTCGCGGCCTATCGCAAGACCGCGGCGGACTGGGACGCGAGGCGACCTGAGGCCACGCCCGCGGCCAACGAAGCTCTGTCGGCCGCGATGGCGGCCTTCTGGGCGGGGGAGCGCGAGAAGGACGCGCCGGAGGCGTTCGGCGCCTGCGCGCTGCTCTTCGGGCCCGGGCCCGCCGAGGGCTGCGCGTCCGAGGGGTTGCCG
>CAZXSG010000509.1:0-4209 GCA_964643185.1 uncultured Holophagales bacterium | reverse complement strand
CATCCTCCGGAATCTCCCAGTCGAGGAGGGCGACCCCGGAGGCCGCCGTGGTGACGTCCCGCCGCAGGACGGCGGTAAAGTCGGCCGTTTCGATTCGCACGGTCGTCTCACGGCCGGCGATGGGCCGCCGGTCCCCGTCCAGCACGAGCGCTCTCACATGCAGCGTCTGTCCCCTCTGGTACAGAGCCTTGTCGGTCGAGATCAGTCCCTTGATCTCCCAAACGGCGTACGTGTCGACCTCGACCTGCCTCGAGAAGCCGCTGTGCCGGGCTGTCACTTTCACGCCGTGTCGTACGTCCCCGCCCTGGGGGACCGCGACCAACAGTTGCGCGACGCCGTCCTGGCCGGTGACCGCCATCCCCTTCGAGCCGGCGAGATCGCCCTCGATCTCGACTCCCGCGAGCGGTCGCCCGGCGCGGGAAAGGGCCTGGACCCAGAGGGGCACCGCCTGGCCATACACGACCCCCGGCCCCCGAGCCTGGATCTCGAAGGCATCGACCAGGGCTTCCGACCGGGAGAGGATCCGCGGACTGGCCACGGCCCCGCAAGGGCCCACCGAGTGGCGCAGTCGGTACCAGGTGAGGTGAGACTGATGGGACATCGGCATCGACAGAAGTCCGACGTCGATGGGCAGCTCGAACGCCTCGCCCTTCGAGACCGTCTGTCGAGCCGAGCCACTCCATAGGACGACGTTCTTGGCGTCGAGGATCTGGCCGCTGCCGCACAGCTCGCCGCCTCCCGAGACCGGAATCCGGGCGACGAACACGTTGCCTTCGGCGCGCACGCTCACGCCGTTGGCCCCGTGAGCGGAGAGGCCGGTCAGAGGCGCGATCGCCAGAAGCGCGATGCCAGGGAATCGCAGAGAGTCACCTCGAGACGTCTTACGCGAGGATGATGCCGCGCGGCGACAAACGGCGACATCGAGACTCGGACGGGATCATTCGCCTCGATCGAACGCGAATTCATCCCGATTTCCGTACGAACGAACGAAACGTTGGTGTCAGGATCGAAAGGACCGGATCACGTCCAGGGCGCGATGCACGTCGTCGGGCACGTTGGCGAGCCCGACGGACGCCCTCACGGCCCCCACGGCCGTGCCGAGACACGCGCCGAACCGTTCCACCGAGAAGGCGCCTTCGAGCCTTCGAAAACAAGCCTCGATCTGCTCCTTCCCGAGCCCGAAGGCCGACTCCGAGGCTCCGGGGTTGCAGAAGCAACCGCCGCGCAGCGAGACGTTCCGCGTCCGCGCTCGCGCCTCGACCTCCGCATACGGGAGAACGCGACCTCGCCCGTCGAGGACGTTGAAGGCCACCGTCCCCCCGCGATCGACCCCGGTCCGGGGACCGTGGATCCACACCAGCGGCGCGCCGTTGGCATGTCGAAGATCGGAGAGGCCGGTGAGGAGAAGCTGGGTGAGCGAAGCGACGTGCGCCGCGATTCGCGACATCCCCACGCGCTCGACGAGATCGAAACCCGCGTCCAGCGCTGCGATCGCGAGAAAGCTGGGCGTGCCGTCCTCGAAGCCCTCGTGCCCCTCGTGCAGCCGATGGGTATCGGCCGCCACGGACGCGTACTCCACGGTGCCGCCGGCGAACCACGGGCGCCGAAGGAGCGCGAGCGACTCGCGCCGTGCCACGAGCGCTCCCAGCCCCGTCGGGTAGCCGAAGAGCTTGTAGAACGACAGAGCCACGAAGTCCGCCGGACAGCGGCGCAGGCTCAGCGACTGGCTGGGCACGTACGCGGCGGCGTCGAGGAGGACTTCGAACCCCAGATCCCTGGCTCTCTCCACCAGGAGCAGCGAATGCCTGACGCCGGAGAAGTTCGACTGTGCGGGAAACGCGAACAGCCCGCCGCCGGACGGGGCCGCCTCCAGGAAGGCCTCGGGCTGGCTCAGCCGCAGATCGGCGTCGAGGGGCAGGATGCCGACGCGGGCTCCCGCGCGACGCGCGTACTGGCGGATGCCGTTGACGGAGTTGTGGTTGTCGGCGCTGAGAAGAAGAGACCGGCCCGGACGAAAGGGATAGCTCTCGGCCACGAGCTTGATGGCGGCGCTCGCGTTGGCCGTGAAGACGACATCGTGGGTTTGCTCGTCAGTTCCGAGGAACCGCAGCACCCGGCGCCGCGCGAGGTCGATGATGCCGGTGCTCGCACGGGAGGGCGTCGAGTCCGAATGAGGATTGCCGAAGATCCCGCCCGAGAGGAGCGCGTGGTGCGCGCGGAGCTGCGATTCCCCGTAGAGGGCGCTCCCGGTGTAGTCGAGGTACGCGTGCCCCTGCTCGTCGAGGCGCGAGAACTCGCGCTCGCGGAGCGACTCGAACGACTCGACGGCCGGGTCCCTGGCCCGCTCGACCCTCGCGGTCAACATCCCCGGCCCCGCACGAGGGCCGCCCGTACCTTCCTGGAGGGCGCTGTCTCGCCCGGCGCGAGGATGCGCGGAACGCCGCCGAAATAGCGGCTCAGCTCGGACGGCAAGGTCGGGCTGAGGACGTCGTCGATCCAACCCTCGGCACCCCGGTCCAGGATCCGCACGTCGCGATGGCCGTGCGCGCGGAGGCGGGCCCAGATCCTGTGTGAATCTCCGGCTCCGTCCTCAGAAACGAGCACGACAGTGGACCCTGGAGCAAACGGCTCCCCCGGTACGTAGCGCTCCCCACGCGGCAGACGCACCTCGATGGTCGACCGCAAATCCACCACGCGAAGACCCGGCCGGCGGTCGTGGATCCAGCCGGCCAGCTCGAGCGGCGCGACGAGGACCGGCCCGGCCCCCGCGGGCGCCCGATCGCTTCCGAACGGCGCGAGGAAGCCCCCGAGCGCGGCCAGGAGCGCGAGAACACGCTGCGTGTTCATGCCGGCCGCTCGAACCGATCGAGGAATCGAAACGCGACGAGCGCGAGCGCAACGACGCCGGCCACCACGACGCCTTCCGGAATGCCGAGGAGCACGGGCAGCGTGAGCGCGCCTCGCGGCGTGCTCTCCTGGAATACCTGGAGGCGCTCGAAGCCCAGCCCCGCGACCAGAACACCCGTGAGCATTCCGAGCATCACGAAGATGCCGTCGACGCGCCCCGTCGCGGCGGACACACAGGACGTGCCCGGACAGAGTCCGGCCAGCACCATTCCCGCCCCGAAGATCAGTCCGCCCGCGAGCTGCGGCGCGAGGAACGTCTCGGGCACGTACACGCGCGAAGCGTCCAGCAGGCCGAGCCGGGACAGCCAGAACGCGCCGAGGAGCGTCGTGACGATCGCCGAGAACATCACCCGGAAGACGGAGAAGTTGGTGAGGAAGAACTGCCCCGAGAGGCGCCGAGCGCTGCCCAGGCCTGCCCTCTCCAGCGCGAATCCGAACGCGATGCCGATGAGCACCGCCACGAGGAGCCCGCCGTTCGGACCGAAGGACACGAGATCCACGAGCGGCGCGCTCACGTCCTCACCGCCACTCCCGCCTCACGAACGGCGCCACGAGGTAGGCGCCCGCGAACGCGGCCAGCATGAAGACCCAGCTCCCCACGGCGAGGAGCGCGCCGCCGGTGAGCGCGAGTCCGCTCGTACAGCCCCTCGCGAGCACGGCGGCGACGCCCATCACCGCGCCGCCCAGGAACGCGAGGCCCAGACGGGGCGCACTCCCCAGGCGCGGTCCGCGCTCCACCTCGAGCTTCAGTCGTCCCGCGAGGAGGGCCGAGAGGAAGCCTCCGAGCACGACGCCGAGGAGCTCGAAGAGCAGCCACTCGCGCCACGGCCCGTCCCCCGCGAGGTAGCGGGAGAAGTACGCGCTCGACGCCGCTGTCTCCGGCGCGACAGCGCCCACGAGTCCGGCTGCGCCGCTCGCGAAGGCCCCCGAAGCCCCGAGGCCGCGGCCCACCACGACGAACGCGGCTAGGAGCACGGGGCCGAGCCCCACCCCCGCGACGTGAGGGTCTGCGTACTCCCGGGGCTTCGAGAGCGTCACGGCTTTGCCGCCGGGTTCGAGACCGGTGCGTCGGCGCGGCGGGACCAGTCCTGGAACGAGCCGTCGTAGAGCAGCACCTCGTGCCCCAGCGTTCGCGCGGCGAACAGCATCGCCGTCGTCTGCATCCCGATGTGACAGTAGCCGATCACCGTGTCACCGGGCTTCACGCCGGCTCTGGCGAACATCGCTTGCAGCTCGTCCGCAGGTTTCAGCATCAGGTCGTCGCGCGTGATCGACGTGAACGGGATGCTGAGCGCGCCGGCG
>CAZXSG010000508.1:2850-4210 GCA_964643185.1 uncultured Holophagales bacterium | reverse complement strand
GCGGGTGGGTGGACGGCCGGGGCGGGCCGCCGCCGGCGTCGCGGGGGCGGCGGGGCGGGGGCTTCCCGGGGCTCTCGCCTGACGGCGCGCGCGGGGCGGTGACGGCGCTCGAGACGACGTACGACCTGTGGCTCCTCGAGCCCGCGCGCGGCTCGCTCGCCCGGCTGACGTTCGGGCGCGGGCACAGCGTGAGGCCCATCTGGTCGCCGGACGGAAAGCGCATCGCGTTCGCGGCATACGGCCCGGGCGAGGCGGCGCAGCTCTGGGAGGTGCCGGTCGACGGCAGCGGCCCGCCCACGCGGCTCCACACCGCGCCCGACCACGATCACCGGCCCACGGGCTTCTCGCCCGACGGCACGAAGCTCCTCGTGAACGAGTTCTCGGTGGACACGGTGGTGGACGTTTCGTCGCTCGAGGGCGGCGTGATGAGCAGGGTGGTGTCGGGCCCGGCGCGCGAGCACGACGGCACGATCTCGCCCGACGGTCGCCGCATCGCGTACGTCTCCAACGAGTCGGGCCGCGACGAGGTGTACGTGCGCGATTTCCCGGGGCCCGGAGGACGCGTGGCGGTTTCGGTGTCCGGGGGCGCGTTCCCGGTGTTCTCGAGAGACGGCCGGGAGCTCTTCTACCGGTTCGACGACGCGGTGTTCGCTGCGACTCTGCGCGAGGGTCCGCCGTTCGAGGTGGATCCGCCCGCCTTGCTCTTCCGTCAGCCGCTGGTCGACGGCGCGTGGGACGTGGCACCCGATGGCAGCCGCTTCATCATGGTGGCGCCCGGCGAGGCCGAGCGGGATCCCATGGAGCTGCGGCTGACGCTGGGCTTCGCGGCCGAGGTCGAGCGGCGCCTCGCGGCGGCGAGCGCGGGAAAGCGCTAAGCCCTATGAATTTGCCGGAATGCACGCGAACTACCAATCAAATCAGGAGTTAGCGTACAATTCAGCAAGTGAACGCCCTCGACTTCTTCGTTCTCCACCCCGTTTTCACGCGCGAGGAGTTCTTCAACGGGATCGACGTGCGTCGGGAAACGAGTACCGGCGACAACCTCCTGGGCCACCACGTGGCGCGCGGGCGCATCGCTCAGGTGAAGCGTGGTCTCTATGCGAGCGTCCCCCGCGGAGTGGATCCGACGGCAGATGTCTTCGACCCCTACCTCATCGCGTCCCGCCTCGCGCCAGACGCCGTCGTCGCCTTGCACTCGGCGCTCCAGCTTCGCGGCTACACCTACTCCGTGTGGACGCGCCACCAGTCCTTCACCACCCACCGGCGGCCGCCGTTTTCCTTCCCGGGCGCGACCTTCGCCTCCGTGCCGGTTCCGGGCGCCACCCTGGGCGGGACCGAGAAAGGGCTGGTCAGCGACCCG
>CAZXSG010000508.1:0-2840 GCA_964643185.1 uncultured Holophagales bacterium | reverse complement strand
ACACCGATCAGTGGGGCAACCTCTACGCCGCCGGGCCGCAGCAAGGCGTGGTCGAGGAACGTCACGCGGGCGGCGTTGTGCGCGTGACGACGCTCGAACGAACCCTTGTCGACCTCTTTCACGCACCCCGCTTCGGCGGCGGCTGGGAGGAGGTGTGGAGGTCTCTCGAGATGGTGCCGTTCTTCGACCTGAACGCCGTCGTCTCGCATGCCATCGCGCTGGGCTCCGCACTCACCGCGGCGCGCGTCGGTTTCTTTCTCGATCAGCATCGTGAGTCGTTGATGGTCGAGGAGCGCCACCTCGCGCCACTGCGCACTCACGCACCAAACCAACCTCGCTACTTCGACACCCGCCGGGCCTCGGGCTCGCTGGTTCACGGCTGGAATCTGATCGTCCCGTCCGACGTGATTGGGAAGACCTGGGCGGAAGTCTCGTGACCATGGACCGATCTGAGCTACTGCGGCTCGCCACCACGAGCGGCTTTCAGGCCGATGCACTCGAGAAGGTCCTCCACCTCCTCGCGCTCCTCGGGGCCATCCGCTCCCACCCTTTCCTCGAGCCGCGCACCGCGCTCAAGGGCGGAACCGCGCTCAACCTGTTTGCTCTCGACGCGCCGCGGCTGTCGGTCGACATCGACCTCAACTACGTCGGCGCGGCCGATCGGGCCACGATGCTGATCGACCGTCCACCGTTCGAGCGCGCGCTGAGGGACGTCTGCAACCTTCTGCACATCGACGTACACCGCGTTCCGGGCGACTTCGCAGGTGGAAAGTGGCGGCTGTCTTACATGGCGAGTGGCGGCGGCCGCGGAACGCTCGAGCTCGACGTGAACTTCGTTCTTCGCACGCCGCTCTGGCCGGCCGCTGCAGTGGTCTCGCACGCTCTCGTTGGCGTTGCGTCGGTGGCCTTCAACGTCCTCGACCCCCATGAGCTCGCGGCCGGCAAGCTCGCGGCCCTTCTCGCGCGCGGCGCGAGCCGCGATCTGTTCGACGCACGCGCTCTACTCCAACGCGGCGGCCTGGAACCGGAGAAGTTGCGGCTCGCGTTCGTCGTCTACGGCGGAGCGAACCGAGTTGAATGGCGAACCGTCGACGCGAGCCAGGTCACGACGACACCCACGGACGTGGCGCAACAACTTCTGCCACTGCTACGAAGAGACCTCATCCCGAAAGCGGCCGATCTGAAAGCGTGGACCCGGCAACTGGTCGATGAGACCGTCGCACTCCTATCGCTGGTCTTACCCCTCCACTCCGACGAGCTCGCGTTTCTCGAACGCTTGAACGGCGCCGGAGAAATAGCCCCCGAACTCATCACGAGGGACGCTCGCCTTCAGAGCGTGCTTCGACAACACCCGGGGCTGAATTGGAAGGCACTCAACGTACGCCGCAAACTGGCCGGGGACACAGCCCCCACCAACGAGGAGCCCACAGCATGAGACGACCACTGCTCAGTTGCACACCGGCCCGGAGTCCCCGGTGAGAACACGCGTGCGGAGGTGGGGAAACAGCATTGCTGTCCGGATTCCGGCGGCGCTCGCTGCCAAGTCCGGGCTCGTGAAGGGCAGCGCGGTGGACCTCTCCGTGGAAGACGGCCGTCTCGTCGTCAGGCCCACGGGCCTTCGTTCCTACACACTCGAGGAGCTCCTCGTGGGTGCGGAGGGCGGCACGCCCGGAGCCGCAGAAGATGTCCGGCCATCCAACCTGCACGACGAGACCGATTGGGGCCCGCCTGTGGGTCGCGAGACCTGGTAGCCGTTCGTCCGCGTCCTAGGAAACCTGAGCGAGGTCCTCGAGCACGTCGTCGGCGTGGGTGTTCGGATCGACCGACTCGTAGACCTTGGCGATCTTCCCCTTCGAGTCGATCAGGAACGTCTTGCGCTTGGCGATGCCGAACGCGAGATCCACACCGTAGGCCTTGATGACCGCCCCGTCGGCGTCGGCCAGGAGCGGGAACGTGAGGGAGAACTTTTCCGAGAACGCCTTCTGCGAGCCAACGGTGTCCTTGGAGACGCCGAGCACGACGACGTCGGCTGGGTACTTGGGGCCGCGGTCGCGGAACGAGCAGGCTTCCTTGGTACAACCGGGCGTATCGGCCTTCGGATAGAAGTAGAGGACGACGCGTTTTCCCTTGAGCTTCGCGAGGGAGACCTTGGTGCCGGCTTGGTCGGCGAGGGTGAACGCGGGCGCGGCGTCGCCCGGCTTGAGCGTGGTGGACGAAAAGAGACCCATGAGGTTCCTCCGGCCTGAAGGATACGGGGAGAACGGGCGTGCACGCCTGGCACCACCCGTGCGTTGCCTCACGGCAGGAGACTGGCTCATGCGCCTTCAGGGGATCACCGCGGGATCGAGGGGAAGGCGGGAGCCGTGCGCTGGGCCGGTGGGAGACGGGCTGCCTCCCCGACCTGCCTTGCCCGCGCCCTGCGGCGACGCGCTCGCACCGGACGGATCCCGGGCCCGGGGTCCGGAGGCGTCCGCCCGCGATTCCTCAGGGGGCCCGGGCTCCGGCCGGGTCCCCTGTTCCTCGACCAAGAGGCCGATGGAGATTCCGGTTGACGTGAACGGCAGTCCGGCGTATCTTCCGCCTCCCTGACGCGGGGTGGAGCAGTCTGGTAGCTCGTTGGGCTCATAACCCAAAGGTCGCAGGTTCAAATCCTGCCCCCGCAACCAACCCCCCCCACCGCTCTACGGGCCGTAGTTCCAGCTCGACTCACTTACCCCGTCCGTTTCGCTTCCCTCCGATAGTCTCCTTGAGAGCGCTACAGTTCGATCAGGCCCTCTAGATGCCGTTTCTGACGCCACCCTTCCTGATCGGGGTTTTCGCTGCACTCGCCCAGTCTGCGC
>CAZXSG010000507.1:0-4225 GCA_964643185.1 uncultured Holophagales bacterium | reverse complement strand
CCGACCTCTCGATCGCCGACAACCTCATCATGAAGAGCTACCGGGACGCACCGATTGCCCGGCGGTTCTCGATCGACGCCGGCGCCGTCAGACGATTCGCCGATCGCCTCCGCGAGTCGTATTCGATCGCCGCACCCTCGGTCGAGACCGAGGCGCGCCTCCTCTCCGGGGGCAACCTCCAGCGGCTCATCCTCGCCCGCCAGATCGCCCCGGCCCCGCGGCCCCTCGTGGCCGGCCAGCCGACGCGCGGCCCCAACGGCGGGGCGATCCCGGCCGTCCCCGATTACACGGTCCTTACGCCCTGGTTCCGGAAGGGAGCCTGAAACCGGTGGGCGTCCTCCTTCGCCACCTAAGCAAGTACCCGTTCCCCACCGAGGCGGCACTCGGCCCGCACATGATCCGGCTGCGGCCCGCGAGCCACACCAAAGCGTCGATCGAGAGCTACGGGCTGACGATCTCGCCCGAGGGCTCGGTCCACCTCCAGCAAGATCCCTACGGAAACCACGTGGCGCGGCTGACCTACGCCGAAGGCGTCCGGGTTCCTCAGCTTCGGGTCCTCGTCGAGATCGCCTGCGATCTGCATCCGGTGAACCCGTTCGATTTCTTCCTCGACGACCGCATGCAGGAGATCCCCTTCGACTACCCCGCCGAGATGCGGGCAGATCTCCTTCCTTTCCTCGACACGCGCGACGCCTCGGTCGCGGGCGGCGAGCGGCTCGCGGCGTTTCTCGCCGGGCTCCCCTCTTCGGGCCCGACGGTGGCCCTCGCCGTCGCGCTCTGCGATGCCGTGAATCACGCGATCCGCTATGTGATCCGGGAGGAGCCCGGAATCTGGACGCCCGAGGAGACGCTCACGAACGGCCGCGGCTCCTGCCGCGACTCCGCCGTGCTCCTCATCGCGGCCCTCCGCTCCCGCGGCCTGGCGGCCCGCTTCGTGAGCGGGTACCTCGTCCAGCTCACAGACGAGGGCATGCAGCCCAACGCTCCGCGCGGCGTCTCCCAGGACGTCGCCGATCTCCATGCCTGGGCCGAGGTCTTCCTGCCGGGCGCGGGCTGGATCGGCCTCGACGCCACGAGCGGGCTCCTCTGCGGCGAGGGCCACATTCCCCTCGCGGCTACCGCGACCCCGGCGCTCGCGGCCCCCATCGAGGGCACGAGCGACGTCCTGGCCACATCGGTCACGTTCTCGCTCACGGTGGCCCGGCTCGGACACGAACCGCGCCCCACGCGTCCCTACGAGGAGCCTGTGTGGGAGGCGATCCTCGCAGCGGGCAACGCTGCCGACGCGCGCCTCGTCGCTCGAGGGCTCGCGCTCACGATGGGCGGCGAGCCCACGTTCAACGCGCTCGAGGACACGGATCTCCCCGAGTGGAACGGCGAGGCGCTCGGCCCATCGAAGTGGAAGCACGGCCAGAAGCTCGCCGCGGAACTCCTGCAGCGGCTCGCGCCGGGCGGCTTCGTTCTCCGCCGCTTCGGCAAGCTGTATCCCGGAGAAAGCCTGCCGCGCTGGGCGCTCGACGTCCTCGGCCGCCGCGACGGCGTGGCGCTCCTCACTCCGGTCCCGGGATCGGCCCCCCACACACAGGCCGACGCGCGTGTGTTCGCGGCGACGCTCGCGGCGCGCCTGGGTCTCGCGGACTTCCTCCTGCCGGCGTTCGAGGATCCGTGGCGCCTCGTGCAGGACGAAGCCCGGCTCCCCGTCGACGTCGATCCGCACGCGGCAAAGCTCGACGACCCCGAGGAAAGGCGCCGCCTCGCCCGCGTGCTGGAACGCGGGCTCGGCAGCGAGGCCGGCTACGTATTGCCCCTCACCCGCAGCGCCGGGACCTTCGTGAGCGCCCCCTGGGCCTTCCGGCGGGAACGGCTTCATCTCCTTCCGGGCGACAGCCCCATCGGCCTCCGCCTCCCTCTCGCTTCCCTCTCGCCGGGTGAAGACCTCGTCCCGTTCGAGCCCGCGTGCGATCCGCCCGACCCGCGACGGGAGGCCGAGCTCGTGCGACAGGAAGCGATCCGGCTCGCTCTTCCTGCGCCTGTTTCACGGGCCATCCGCACCGCGCTCTGCGTGGAGGAACGCGAAGGCCGGGTCCACGTCTTCCTTCCGCCGCTCGCGACCGCGGACGACTTCCTCGCGCTCGTCTCCGAGATCGATGCCGTGCGCGTGTCGACGGGAATCGACGTCGCGATCGAGGGCTACCCGCCGCCGTCCTCACCGGCCCTGCTGCGCTTCGCCGTCACGCCAGACCCCGGAGTCCTGGAAGTGAACCTCCCCCCAACCGCCGCCTTTCGCGAGCACGCGGCCCTCGTGAGTACGACGTTCGATGCCGCGCTCCACGCGGGCCTCCACAGCGAAAAGTACCTCCTCGACGGGCGTCCCGCCGGCAGCGGCGGCGGCAACCACCTCACGCTGGGCGGGCCCACCGCGCTCGAGAGCCCGTTCCTCAAGGCCCCCGCGCTCCTCGCGAGCTTCCTCACATTCCTCCAACACCACCCGTCGCTCTCGTACATGTTCGCGGGCCTCTTCGTGGGGCCCACGTCGCAGGCGCCCCGCGTGGACGAGGCGCGACACGACTCGCTCTACGAGCTGGAGATCGCGCTCGCTCACGCCTTCGAGAAAGGCGGCCTCCACGCGCCGCCGTGGCTGCCTGACCTTCTCTTCCGGCACTTCCTCGTCGACCTCACGGGCAACACGCACCGCGCCGAGGTCTCGATCGACAAGCTCTTCGATCCGGCCAGCTCGTACGGCCGGCAGGGGCTCGTCGAGCTTCGCGCGTTCGAGATGCCGCCGCACCCGCGCATGGTCTCGGCGCAGATGCTCCTCGTGCGCTCCCTCGTCGCGGCGTTCGCGGACGCGCCCTACCGGCATCCGCTCGTGCGCTTCGGCGCGACTCTCCATGACCGGTTCCTTCTCCCTCATTTTCTCTGGAGGGATTTCGAGGACGTCCTCGCCTTCCTCGCCGATCGCGGACTGCCGCTCCCGGCCGAAGCGTTCCGTCCGTTCGTGGAGCTCCGCTGCCCGCTCGCGGGGCGGCTCGTGGCGGGCGACCTCACGCTCGAGGTGCGCAACGCGCTCGAGCCCTGGCCCGTGCTCGGTGAGGAGCTCTCGGGCACGGGCACGTCGCGCTACGTCGATTCGTCGCTCGAGCGCATCGAGGTGCGCGCCCGCGGCCTGACTCCCGAGCGGCACGTCGTGCTCGTGAACGGGCTGCGCCTCCCGCTCCGCGAGACCGGCAGGGCCGACGAGCTCGTCGGCGGCGTGCGCTTCCGCGCGTGGGCGCCGCCCCACTCGCTGCACGCCCATCTCGGCATCCATCACCCCGTGCGGCTGGACGTCGTCGACACGTTCGGCGAGCGCTCGCTGGGCGCCTGCGCATACCACGTGTGGCACCCCGAGGGGCGCGCGTTCGATACGCCTCCGCTGACGCGCTTCGAGGCGGCCGCGCGACGCTCGCAGCGCTTCACCGAGGAGGCGCCCGCGGCGTGGCCCGTCCGCATCCAGGACGCGGCGCCACATCCCGACGCGCCGTACACGCTGGACCTCCGTCGCTATCCCATCGATCGCAGACCGCCGCAGGCCTCTTCCTGAGCTAAATTCCGAAGATGAGCTCGACATCGCTGTTTTCCCGGTACCGGCCAGTGCCGGGCACGTGGGACGAGCTCTTCACGGACGACGCGGCGCCGCGGGGTGACCTCGCCGCCGTGATCCAGGGCCTCGGGGCGACGGACGCGGAGCAGTTCGCGCGGAGCCAGGCGCTCGCCGAGCTCTCGCTCCTCAATCAGGGTGTGACGTTCTCGGTCTACGCCGACTCCCGCGGCACCGAGAAGATCTTCCCGTTCGACCTCGTGCCGCGCATCGTCGCGGCGGCCGACTGGAAGCTCCTCGAGCGCGGCATCGCGCAGCGCGTCACGGCGATCGGCCTCTTCCTCGACGACGTCTACGGCCCGCAGCGCATCCTCGCGGAAGGCGTCGTGCCCCGCGAGCTCGTGCTCGGCGCGAAGCACGCGTTCGTCGTGCGGGATGGAGCCGAGATTCGCGTCGCGATCCAAGATCTTCGTGTTGGCGACCGTTTCGTCGTGCGTCCGGGCGAGAAGGTCGCGACCGACGGCGTCGTGGAGGAAGGCACCTCCGCGATCGACGCATCAATGCTCACGGGAGAATCGGTACCGATCGAAGTCGTCCCGGGCGACGTCGTAGCCGGTGCGACGGTGAACACGAGCGGCCGTCTCC
>CAZXSG010000506.1:0-4231 GCA_964643185.1 uncultured Holophagales bacterium | reverse complement strand
GGGCAGAACCTCATGCTCGAGCTCTCGGCCGGGCGCGTCGGCAACTTCCTCACGGTGCAGCCCGCGAACGGCGATCTCACGGTCTCGCGCTGGGTCGACCGTCTGAACAACGTGCGGTACGACAGCTCGCCGACCTTCGATGATTCCGATCGTCCCCGTACGCTCTTCGGCGGCAGCGCCACGTACTTCCTGAGCGGCGCTCTCGGGAATCACCAGCTCAAGGCCGGCGTCGACTACGACAAGACCTCCGGCGATCGGCTCGTTTACAACACGGGCGGCCCGACCGATCCCTCCTTCTGCCCGGCGGGTCTCCGCTGCGGCGCCACGTTCACGTTCAACGGTTTCGACGCTTCGGGCAACCGCATCCCCTTCCAGCAGAACGTCACCGAGAGCCAGGGCGTGACCGCCCGCTCGGGAACGTCCCTCTCCGGCTACATCCAGGATCAGTGGCGCCCCAACACGCAGCTGACCCTCAACCTCGGCCTCCGCTACGACAACTCCATCCAGGAGAACACCGCGGGTGTCGAGGTCATCGACTTCAAGAAGGTCCAGCCCCGCGTCTCGGTCGCGTACGACATCCTCGGCGACGGCAAGAACGTCGTCCGCGGCAGCTACGGCTGGTTCTACGACGAGCCGGGCCTGACGCTCGTGCGCGTGCTCCAGACGGGCACGGTCTCGGCCATCGCCCGCACCTACCGTTGGTCCACCACCCAGCAGCGCTGGAACCTGTTCAATGCCACGGGCGGAACGGCCAACGGCTTCAACGTCGTGGATCCCGACCTCAAGCCGACCTACGAAGAGCACATCAATTTCGCCTTCGAGCGCGAGCTCTTCCGCAACACGCGCGCCTCCGTGACCTACGTGTACAAGAACGCGCACGACATCTACGAAGACTCGGCCCTCGACGACAACGGCGACGTCTTCGTGATCACGAACCGGCCCGGCGGCCTCGACGTCCTCGAATACAAGTACTCGGGCTTCCTCTTCGAAGCGTCGCACCGCTTCTCCCGCGGGCTCGTGAACGCGAGCTACGTGTACTCCAAGAGCCAGGGCTCGATCGACTCCTCGGCCGGCCAGTACGCCGGGGTGGACTTCGACCACAACCCCGAGAACTTCAAGAACCGCTACGGCTACCTCACCGCGGACGCACGCCATCAGATCAAGGTCTTCGCCGCCTACCAGATTCCCTTCATCGAGACCCAGCTCGGCGTGAACTACCGGTTCCGCACGGGCCTCCCGTACAACATCACGTCCACGGATCCCATCTGGGGCGCCGTATTCGAGGAGCCTCGCGGCTCGAACCGCACCGAGAGCCTCCACGTGCTCGACCTGAATCTCGAGAAGCAGTTCCGCATCGGCCCCATCGGCCTCTCCATCATCGGCTCGGTCTTCAACGCCCTCGACCACGAGGCCGCGCTCACCTACGGCGGCACGATCGAGGCCCCCGCGACCCTCAAGCAGCCCCTCACCTTCCAGCGTCCCCGCAACTACCAGATCGGCGCGCGCGTCGAGTTCTAAACTCCCTTCATCGCGGGTGACCTCACGCCCGGGCGCTCTCGCAGCGCCCGGGCGTTTCTCTTCGTGGGGCCGGCGTCCCGACACGGGCTCCGGGCGCGGTTTCCTCAGGATAGACTGCCTCTCACGATGGCTCGGAACGACGACAAGTTCCACGACGAGTGCGGTGTTTTCGGGATCTACGGGCATGCCGACGCCGCGAATCTCACGTATCTCGGCCTCTACGCGCTGCAGCACCGCGGGCAGGAATCGGCCGGGATCGTGTCGTGGGACGGCAACCGCATCAAGACCGAGAAGGGCATGGGGTACGTCGCGGATCTCTTCGACGAGGCGCGCCTGCGCAGGCTGCCGGGCCGCTCGGCCGTGGGGCACGTGCGCTACTCGACGACGGGCGATTCGCTCCTCGAGAACGCGCAGCCCATCGTCAACATGACGAACAAGGGGCCGCTCGCCATCGCCCACAACGGCAACCTCGTGAACGCCGCCGAGCTGCGCGACGAGCTCGAGGCCGAGGGCTCGATCTTCACCACGACCTCGGACACCGAGGTGTTCCTCCATCTCATGGCGCGCTCGAAGGCCCCCGACGTCGTCCACGCGCTCGAGGACGCGCTCCAGCAGGTGCGTGGCGCGTACTCGCTCGTGATCCTCTCGCGCGAGAAGGTCATCGCGGTGCGGGATCCGCAGGGTATCCGTCCGCTCACGCTCGGCCGCCTCGGGGATGCCTGGGTGGTGGCTTCGGAGACCTGCGCGTTCGACCTCATCGACGCCGAGCCCGTGCGGGACGTCGAACCGGGCGAGATCGTCGTGCTGGACGCGGGCGGCATCGCCTCGAGCTCGTTCGCCATGGGACGGCGCACGGCGTTCTGCGTGTTCGAGCACGTGTATTTCGCGAGGCCCGACTCGGCCGTCTTCGGGCGCGTCGTGGCCGATTCGCGGCGGCAGTTCGGGCGGCGGCTCGCGCGGGAGTTTCCCGTCGCGGCCGACGTCGTCGTTCCCGTGCCGGACTCCGGCGTCTTCGCGGCGCTGGGCTATGCCGAGGAGAGCGGGATCACGTACGGCATGGGGCTCGTGTGGAACCACTACGTGGGGCGCACGTTCATCGAGCCGCGGCAGGCGATCCGGCACTTCGGGGTCAAGGTGAAGCTCAACGCCGTGCGCTCGGTGGTGGGTGGAAAGCGCGTCGTCCTGATCGACGACTCGATCGTCCGCGGAACGACGTCGAAGAAGATCGTCGGGATGATTCGCGCCGCAGGCGCCTCCGAGGTGCACATGCGCATCTCTTCGCCTCCCACGGAGCATCCGTGCCACTACGGAATCGACACGCCGCGGCGCAAGGAGCTCATCGCGGCGACGCACGATCTCGAGGGGATCCGGGAGTTCATCGAGGCCGATTCTCTCGGCTACCTCTCGCTCGAGGGCATGCTCCAGGCCTTCGGACGGGGAGAGCACGAAGCCTGCGCGGCGTGCTTCTCCGGGCGCTATCCCGTGCCTCTGATGCCGGTCATCGAGCAGCCGTCCCTGTTTTCCCTGCCGGGGCTTCCGTTCGGAGCGCCCGAGGATGGAGAGGCGCCGGAGGCCGCCAGCGAAGCAGCGAAAGAGACCGTGGAGGTTCTCCATGCCGCTTTGGTCGTCCCAGGGGCGTGAAGGCGCGTTCCCGCCGCCGCGCGACGACGATGGCCGGCGAGGCGGGGCCCGGCCATCGAGAGGTCTCAGAGGGACTCGAGCTGCCAGAGCTGCCAGAGCTGCCAGAGCTGCGTGAGTCGGAGGGCGGCGTGGTGCTGAGAGCCCGGGTCTCTCCGGGGGCCTCGCGCACCCGCGTCATGGGGCTTCACCAGGGAGCGGTCAAGCTCGCGGTCAAGGCACCGGCGGAGCGGGGGAAGGCCAACGACGAGGTCTGCTCGCTCCTCGCCGCGCGATTCGGCGTACCCGCACGGGACGTTCGCGTCGTCCGGGGGGAAACCTCACAGGACAAGCTCATCGCCCTTCCGTTGACCCGCGAGGAAGCTTCGGACCGCTGGCGCCGGGGTTAGGATCCGCGGCGCATGAGCTCATCCAGCCCTCCGGGCCGGGAGACGCCGCCGGCGCTCTCCAAGCCTCTCTCGTATCGCGACTCCGGCGTCGACATCGATGCCAAGATGTCGGCCGTCGCCCGTGCCAGGGACGCCATCCGGTCCACGTTCACGAAGGGAGTCGTCGGAGACGTCGGGGGCTTCGGCGGGCTCTTCCGACCCGATTTCGCCGGAATGGAAGATCCCCTCCTCGTCGCCTCGGCCGACGGCGTGGGTACGAAGCTCCGGGTCGCGATCCTGGCCGGCCGCCACAACACGGTGGGGCAGGACATCGTCAACCACTGCGTGAACGACATCCTCGTCCAGGGGGCGCGACCTCTCTTCTTCCTCGACTACATCGCGCTCGCCCGCATGGACGAGGTGCTCGTCGGGCAGGTCGTGGGGGGAATCGCCACCGCCTGCCGCCAGAACGGCTGCGCCCTCCTGGGCGGCGAGACCGCGGAGATGCCGGGCATGTACGCGGAGGGCGACTACGACCTGGCCGGCACCATCGTCGGCGTCGTGGACCGCCCGAAGCTGCTCACGGGGGAACGGGTCGCGGAAGGGGACCTCCTGTTCGGCCTCGCGTCCTCGGGCCTTCACACGAACGGCTACTCGCTCGCGCGAAAGGTCCTCTTCGAGAGGCTGGGCCTTGGCGCGCACGATCC
>CAZXSG010000505.1:0-4243 GCA_964643185.1 uncultured Holophagales bacterium | reverse complement strand
CCGCAGCGCGGCCTGCGCGTGCATCTCCCCGGTCCTCGCCAGGTTCTTGCGCCGGCGCCACACACGGCTGGCCCCGGTCTCCTCGGGGGGGCTGGGCGGCGGCGGTCGCACGCCAACCACCCGCCCGTGACGGGCGGTCCCGAGCGGCCCGGGCTCCGGCCGGGCCTCGGGCTCACCCCGCGGCTGGACCGCGCGGTGCGCGTCTCCGAGATCCGCACACGCCCCGGTCAATGAGGCCGTCGTCAACTCCGGCCGCGCGCCGTCGTCTGTACACTTCCCGAGCATGAGCGCGCCCGCCCTCAGCCCCACGGCCTCCCTCGCTCTCCCCCTCCGGGAGACGCTGGACGAGAGCACGTTCGAAGCCTTCGTGCGGGCGCACCAGCGGAGGGTCTTCCGCTTCTTTCTCGGGTGCCTCCACGATCCCGATCTCGCGGGCTCGATGACGCAGGAGTGCTTCCTCAGGGCCTGGCGCGGGCGCGACGGCTTCCGCGGCGAGGCCCGGCCCGACACCTGGCTCCTGCGTATCGCCGCGAACCTCGTGAAGGACCACGCGAAGAGCCCGCGGCAGACGTTCTGGAAAAGGCTCCTCTCCCTGACCCCGCGGGAGGACGCGCACGAGGGTGCCGCGCCCGTCGAGCCCGCGAGCTACGCCCCGTCGCCGGAGCGCGGTCTCCTGGCCCGCGAGGAGATGGATCTCCTGAACGGCGCCCTCGCGTTCCTTTCGCCGCAGCAGCGCATGGTCTTCCACCTGCGCTTCGTGGACGAGCTGCCCCTCGAGGACATCGCCCTCGCGATGGGCCTCACCACCGGCACCGTGAAGGTGCACCTCTCGCGCGCTGTCGGCGCCCTGCGCCGCGCCCGTGCGGCCGGTTGGAGAACGGCGTGAGCGCGCCCGACGATCGGCATCTCACCGACGAAGAGCTCTCCGATGTTCTGGCGGGCGAGCCGTCCTCTGAGGCCTCCGCGCACCTCGCGACGTGCAGGGCTTGTGCAGACGAGGCCTCCGCTCTGGGCGGGACGGTGCAAGCCGCGCGCAGGCGCGTGGTCGCGATGCCCGATACCTCTCTTCGCACGCGAGGCCTGAGCGCGGCGTCCTTCGGCGCCGCGGCGGGAGTGAGCGCGGCGTCCTTCGGCGCCGCGGCGCTCCTTGCCGCGACCGTTCTCCTCGGCGTCTCGGGAGTCCTTCGCAGGGCCGATCCACCGGCCCGGCCCGTGAGCTCCGCCACACCGAGCGACGAAGCTCTCCTCGAGGCACTCGAGAACGTCGAGGCACGGAGCGCTCCCGCCCCGCTGGCCTCGGCTCTTCCCGAGCGCGAACGCCTCGTCCCAGAGCAACGATCCTCGCGAAGGTGATCTCGAAGTGATCGCGCTTTTTCTCACCTGCCTCCTCGGCGCTGGACCTCCGGCGGGGCCGGCCGCGACGCCGACGCCGGGCCCCGCCTGGTGGCGCGACGAGGGGACTCGCAGCGAGCTCGCCTTGACCGAGTCGCAGGTTCGGGAGCTGGAAGCCAGCAGAGAAAGGTCCGCTTCGGAGCTCGACGCGGCCGGGCTCGCCGTGGACGCGGCTCGGAACGGCCTGGACTCCCTGCTCCTCTCGGCCGAGTCGATGGACACAACGCGCCTCCACGCGGCCGTCGACGCGTACGTCGCGGCGAAGCGCAAGCAGGACACGGCCCGCACGTCCCTGCTCCTTTCCCTCCGCGGCGTGCTCACGGGAGAGCAGTGGACGCGGCTGGGCCGCGAACGCCATGCCGCGCGCGGTCCCGGTCCCCCGGGGCAGGGCGCCTCCGAGGCGCCTCGCGGACTGTGGTGGCGCGACGAATCCGTGAAGGCCCGCCTCGAGATCTCGCCCGAAGAGGAGCGCACCCTCGAAGCGCTCTTCCAGAAGCACCGGCTCGCGCTCGACCAGGTGCGCCAGCGCCACGAAACGGAGGAGCGCGCGCTCTTCCCCCTCGTGCGAGCGAACGACCCGGCGCTGAAAGAACAGCTGAAAGAGCAGCTCGAAAGGACCGCCGCCGCACGCGAGGAGCTGGACCGCGTTCTCGTGACGCTGCGCGCCGAGATGAGGGCCGCGCTTCCCCTCGCCAAGCGTCAGCGGCTGGGAACGGCTACTTCCTCGAAGCCCTCGCACGGTAGGTGATCTCGCCGCCCACCACGGTGAGCACCACGGGCACCTTCGGAAGGTCCGCCGCCGAGACATTCTCGCTCGTCACGTCGCGGGCGAGCACGGTGAAGTCGGCATCGTAGCCCTCGGCAATGCGCCCGCGTCGCGTCTCGGCGAACTCGGCGTAGGCCGCGTCCTTCGTGAAGAGCGCGAGCGCCTCGGCACGCGAGAGCCGCTCGCCCGGAAGGAACCCCTCGACGGGCTTGCCGGAAAGGTCCTGATGGGTCACGGCCGCGTAGAAGCCCAGGCGCGGATCCTCGCTCTCCACCGGGAAGTCGCTGCCCCCCGCGAGACGCGCGCCCGCCGCCGCGAGGCTGTGGTAGGCGTAGGCCCCCTTCACGCGCTCCGGCCCCACGCGCGCGCCGGCCCAGGGCATGTCCGAGGTCGCGTGCGTGGGCTGGATCGAGGCGATCACGCCGAGCTTCGCGAAACGGGGAAAGTCCCCGGGCGCGATCACCTGAGCGTGCTCGATGCGGGGACGGGCATCCTTGGCCGCTGTTTTCGCAAACGCCGCCTCGTACACGTCGAGCACCTCGCGGTTCGCGCGGTCCCCGATCGCGTGCGTCCAGATCTGGAAGCCGTGCTTCAGACAGAGCGTCGCGACTTCGTCCATCTTCCCGCGCGGCGTGAGCACGAGGCCGCTGTTGGAAGGCTCGTCCGCGTAGGGCGCGAGGAGCGCCGCGCCGCGCGAGCCCAGGGCGCCGTCGGCGTACATCTTCACCGAGCGGACGGTGAGGTTCCCCTCGTTGACGTGCCCCTCGGCGAGGAGCTTCGGAAGCTCGGAATCGGGAGCGCCGTACGTCGCGTACACGCGGAGCGGCATGCGGCCTTTCTCGGCGAGCGCGCGGAGCACGGCGACCTCACGCCGTGAGTAGCCCGAGGCGTCGCCGACACCCGTGAGGCCCACGCGCGCGCAGTCGTCGAAGGCTCTCAGGAAAGCCGTCTCGAGCTCTTTCGCAGAGGGTGCGGGAATCGCCTTGTCCACGAGGTCCACGGCCCCGTCGACGAGCGTGCCCGACGGGCGGCCCTCGGCGTCGCGATGGATCTTGCCGCCCTCGGGGTCGTTCGGAGCGGCCTTCTCCGAAGGAAGACCGGCGGCGCGGAGCGCTTCCCCGTTCACCCACGAGGCATGGCCGTCGATGCGGCTCAGCGCCACGGGGTTCTTCGGAGAGGCGGCGTCCAGCTCCTTGGCGAGCGGGAACGCCTTGCCCGGCCAGAGGTTCTGGTCCCAGCCCCGGCCCAGGATCCACTCCCCGGGCTTCGCTTTTTTCGCGCGCGCGGCAACGAGCGCGAGGATCGCGTCCTTCTGCTTGCCCACGAGGTCGAGGCGCACGCGCGACGTTCCGAGCCCGAGGAGATGCGCATGCGCGTCCACGAATCCGGGAAAGACGTGCGCGCCCGCGAGGTCGACTCGTGGCGTCCCCGCGGGGGCCTTGCTCCGGGCCTCGGCCGCGTCGCCGACGAACGCGACTCGCCCGTCGACCACGAGCACCGACGCCGCCCGGGCCGCTTCGCCCGCGGCCTCGTGAACCGTCGCTCCCGTGAGGAGGAGGTTGCGTTTCGGGGCGACCTCGGAGGCTTGGCCCATCTGCGCTCCGGTGAGGAGGACGGCGAAAACCGCGGCACGCTTCATGTCCGCGAGTATGCCGCTGGCCGAACCCCGGATTAAACAGCGATTGGCTCGGTGGGGGTCTGGGGGCACCGGCGATGGTGCCCCCAGCTCATTTCGCCGCCTCTGCGGCGAGCCGCGCGGCGTCGCGGTCGAAGCCGCGATGCTGGAGCACTTTCCAGACGCTGGCGAGGAGGGCGTCGTTCTCGATGGGCTTGGGCAGCATGTCGGCCGCTCCCGACTGGATCCCGAACGCGAGCTGAGCGCGGTCGGTGCGGCCCGTGGTGAGGAGGACGGGCAGCGAGGCGTGCTAGGGACGGGCCTTGCTGACCCGCGTCACGTCGAACCCGTCCATGCCCGGCAGAGCGACGTCCATGAGCACGAGATCGACCGCCCGCGCGCCGAGCATCCCGAGCCCTTCCTCCGCCCCGCGCAACTCCAACGTCCGGCAGCCGGCTTCACAAAGGGCC
>CAZXSG010000504.1:0-4247 GCA_964643185.1 uncultured Holophagales bacterium | reverse complement strand
GCCGGGGGGGTTCGGGTTTCGCGGGGACACGAAGGCGGACGCGGAGGTCGTCGCCAACGCTGTCGAGGTCGTGCATCGCGTCCCAGTCGCCGACCAGACCGACGTCGAGGCCCCCGTTGTAGCTGAGGATGGCGATGCCGAGCGCATGCCCCGGCGCCAGCGGCACCATCGGGACCATCTCCTCGAGCTGCCGCCCGGACATGTAGAGGGGGAACTGCGGCCCCGGGACGTTCGTGAGAACGGCGTTGAAGGCCGGCGCGTGGAAGCGCGAGAGCTGGAGCTCGGAATAGAGGCGTGCCGCGCGGCCCGTGAGCGAGAACGGGATCGCGTCGGTGAGGTCCATGATCGTCCGCGCGCCCATCGCATGGTGGTACATCTTGCTGTCGCGCGCGCCCGTGCGGATGGCGTCGAGCCGCTTCAGCGGATCGGCTTCGTCCGTCGCGAGGGAGACGAGCATCGCGGAAACCTGGTTCCCCATCGTGCCGCGCGCGTCCTGTGACCGCACCGAGATGGGCGTCATGGCGACGAGGGGCTTCCCGGGCAGCTCGTTCTCGCGGAGGAGCAGCCGGCGGAATCCCCCCGCGCCGATCGCGAGGACGACGTCGTTCACCGTGGCGTCTTCCACCGCGTTCTTGATCGCCTTGACGCGCTCGAGCTCGAACGTCACGCCGCCCCACACACGGTGGGGTGTTATGGGCACGTTGAAGCGCGTTCGCGGCGCGCGGAACGGCAGCGGCGGAAGGTCGACCTTGTTCACGGCCCGGTTCGCGCCCATGCGCACGGCCGAGCGCACCACGCCGGTGAGGAGCTCGGTGAGGCGTCCGGGCTCGCCGGAGAGAACGCCGGTCGCGCGGCGCAGGAGCTCGAGATCGGAGGGGACCTTTTCCGCTTTGAACGGCGTCTTCTCGGGGCGGGGACCGCCGGCAACGGGGGAGTCGTCGAGGAACGCGCCGAGCATGTCCGCGCCCGAGACGCCGTCGATCGCGGCGTGGTGGACCTTCGTGAGGAGCGCGAAGCCGCCGGGAGGAACACCGGGCACGTTCGTGAGGCCCTCGATGAACGTCATCTCCCAGAGCGGGCGGCTCCGGTCCAGCGGGCGCGCGAACTCACGGGCCACGAGGCGCGCCAGCTCGCGTTCCCCATGCGGGGAGGGGAGCCCGATGTGGTGGAGGTGGAAGTCCAGATCGAAGTCCGGATCGCGGATCCAGAAGGGGCGGCCGAGGTCGAGGGGCACGGTCACGAGCCGCTGGCGGAACACCTTCGACGCGTGGAGGCGCGATGCGATGAAGTCGCGGTAGCGATCGAAGTCGAAGGATCCACCATCGGGAGGCGCGAACGTGAGCAGGGACCCGATGTGCATCGGGGCGTTCGGGGTCTCCGTGGAGAGAAACGTCGCGTCGAGACCCTGCAGCTGCTCCATGGATGGGCCTCCAATCGGTTCGAGTTCCGACGAAATAGTACTTCGTCACCCGCCCGACCCATGGCTCCGAAACCTGCTAAGCGTGGATTCTGACCTCCAGGTGGGCTACTTGGCCCTGAGCGTCGAACAGCACTCGTCCTTTCGATCCCCGCAGAATCGCCTCTGCGTCTCGGGATCCAGCTCCCGGAACGCCTTCATGAAGGGCTGCCGCCCCTCACGAAAGAGGAACCACGACCAGTCCTGCACTTGATCCAGGATCTCGCCGTCTGCAAACCGGTTGAGCATGAGGTATTCCCTGAATCCTTTGCCGGTTCGCAGCACGGCCTTGGCGAGGAGATCCAAATAGGTGTACGGAATGGATGCGACCAGCGCATCGCCCTTGGAGTCAACGGCCAACCGCGTCATGGAATAGACAAACTCGTGCTCGATGGGGTTGCGAGGGCAAGAGGCGATTAGCAGCTCATCAGCGGCTTGCGACACCCCAAGCTGAGAGGATCGAACAGCGATAGTGACGCTTATTGATGAGTCAACATAGGGGAGGGCATCACGTAGGTGCCGAATGTCCCTTTCGCCCTTCGCCCTCGCGATCCTGCCAAGAACCTCTGGCTGCAGGAGGGCAACAAACATATCGTCGCAAGCAAGCACGGAGGTAGACGCAAGCGTTAGTACCACCAAGACCGTCAATCCAAGGACACGACGCACTATCCACCTCCTAGTGCGAAACATTGTCTGCACTCGTAAACCCGGTTCCGGCGAAGGGATCGGACTTGTCGGACTCGTCGCGCGGAGGAGTCCACCCCGGGGGCAGGACCCCCCGGGCTCCGAAGCGCGAATTTGGGTCGCTAGGCGTGGCGGGATTCTCGACCTCCAAGTAGGTCAACGGATCACTCGAGGCCAACGCGGCAATTGCTTCCATTGCTTCCTCTGTAGTTCGCAGGCAGCCATTGGTAGCGTAGTCATAGTCTCTTCGGCCTCCACCGTCAGTCAGCTGGCTGCGACCCGAGTGGATTCCGACACCAGTATGAAGGCCCTGACCGTCCGTGTATGGTTTCAGTCGGAAAATACCCTTTGAGCCGAACATGCCACCCACTGAATCCTTGAGAACACCGTTACTATCCACGGAGGTTCCATGCGTGTGCGGCGACGAAGTATCAAGGAAGGAGAATCGGCCTATGGCAAGCCGATCAATCGGAGCTGATGACTGAGGGTTGTTCGACCCGGGGAACGACCCTACCAGAGCGCCGCTCTTGGTGTAGAGAGACAAACGCCCGATAACCGATTTCCCTGTCCGATAGTAGCGGGTAAAGACGATGTAGCTCTTGCCGTCAGGGTCGAGATAGCTTACAGGGTTGTTTCCGCTGTAGCCGTAGGAATTCCAACTCTCTGGGCCCGCGGCTCCCGGCGACCGATCAATCGCGAGAAACCGGCCCAATCGCGAGTCGTAGGTTCGAGCGTGATCATACATTCGAGAAAGGCCGATCTCCTCTCGGTCCCGCTCCATTCCGGCAAAGGCAATTCGCTGTTGACCTGAAGGCGATGGCAGCTCCTCCCCAAAGGGTCGGAACTTGCGCACGGCCCCCAGGAGTTCGCCGGAAACATTCCACTCTGCACGAACCGACGTTAGATGATCAGTGCCATAAAACCTCCAAGCGGGCTGGGAGGCATCAGGCGAGCCGCATACATCGCGAGACCCTACGACCATCGTGCCAAGGAAAAAATTGTCGCGTACGATCTTGTTGACGCCTCCGACCCGCCGCACCTCGGTAACAACTCTTCGCGCGAGATCCCGAAGAGTGAATACAGTCTCGTTGGGGCTGGCCTTCGCAATGCGTTCTCCAGCGGCATCATAGTAGTAGGCCCAAGGTGTGCCGTTCTTGGTCGCACTCGTCATTCGATCAAGGGAATCGTACGAAAACGACTCACCGTACGTCTGAAGCGAGAGGAGGTTGCCACGACCGTCAAGTACGACCGGGAAGCCACCAGCGCCCGGTTCATTCACAGATGCGAGGCGATTGTTTGGAACCTGCCCTTGCGTCTCGATCGTGAAGGCACGATTCCACGATCCGTCCGCGTTCGACATGCTCGTCAGGTTGCTGAACGCGTCGTAGCTATAGCGAAGGTCGTCCGAGGCACCGTCGACGATCTCCGATCGGACGAGACGTCCCCGGCCGTCATAGTAGTACTTGTCGTCTCCAATCTTCTTGATGTTGCCGGCTCCGTCGAACTCGTAGGAACCGAGGCCGACATTGAGCGAAGGTCCGGCCAGTGATATGGACGCTGGCCTCGACATGCCGCTCGGATCGAGGCCAATTGTCGTTGTGACGGATGGGAAAGCCACATCTGCGGGAGCTCCGCCAGGAACACCCGGGTACCCGGCGCCCGACACGAAAGACTTCACCGAACCATGAGCCGCGTAGGTGACATCGCGCACTACGGGAACGCCGCCCGCCAGCACGCGTGTCGGCATCCCAAATGTGAAATCCGTAGCCGTGATGAAGGGTGTGTCGGTTGAGGCTCGAGGATGGGCGTATCGAGCAAGGTTCCCGAGAGGATCGTAGCTGAAGTGCTCGAAGTACCCGTTGAGAAGCGTCTCGGACAGGCTCGAGATGGTCGTCTTTCGGCTCGAGAGACCCGCGCGGGAATCCGCGGAGTAGTAGTACGCCTGCTCGACCTTGAGTGGAGTCGGAGCCTGAGGGTTGAAGGAAGTCGCCTTGGTGAGCATTCCATTGGAGAATTGCGGTCCACCAAACGGAGCGGGCACCTGCGGGGTGTCATACTCGTTGGCGATGTAGCTCGTGACTGCACCGCTTCCAACCCCTCTGGTCGT
>CAZXSG010000503.1:0-4259 GCA_964643185.1 uncultured Holophagales bacterium | reverse complement strand
CCCCGAGGAAACCATGCGGCTCACGTTCCAGGGCTCGGCCGGCCAGAGCTTCGGCGCGTTCGGGCCGCGAGGGCTCACGCTGCTCCTCGAAGGCGACGCGAACGACTACGTGGGCAAGGGGCTTTCTGGCGGAAAGATCGTCGTCGTGCCGCCCGCAAACGCGAGCTTCGTCGCGGAGGAGAACGTCCTCATCGGCAACGTCGCGTTCTACGGCGCGACGTCGGGTGAGGCGTTCGTGCGCGGCATCGCGGGGGAGCGCTTCTGCGTGCGCAACAGCGGCGCCTCGGCCGTCGTCGAGGCCATCGGCGACCACGGCTGCGAGTACATGACCGGCGGACGCGTCGTCGTGCTCGGCCGCACGGGCCGCAACTTCGCGGCGGGCATGTCGGGCGGCATCGCCTGGGTGCTCGACGAGGCCGGCGACTTCGGGGCGCGATGCAATCCCGAGCTCGTGGGGCTCGAGCCGGCCCGCGCGGGAGACGCCGCCGAGCTCGGGACGCTGAAGGGCCTGGTCGAGCGGCACCTCGCTCTCACGGGCAGCGCCACGGCCAGGCGGCTCCTGTCGAGCTGGGAGGCGTCTCTCAGCGACTTCGTCCGGGTCCTTCCGCACGACTACCGGCGCGTCCTGGAAACCGAGAAGCGCCTGCGGGAGACGGGTCTCTCCGAAGAGGACGCCGTGCTGGCCGCGTTCGAGGAGAACACGGGCCGCGCGCGGAAGGGCGCGTGAGATGACGACGCACGTCGACCGGGACGCCGGGCCGTCGCGCCCGCCCGCGGAACGCGTGAGGGACTTCGAGGAGTGGCATCTGCCCGTTCTCGAGGAGACCCTGCGGAAGCAGGCCTCGCGCTGCATGGACTGTGGAACCCCGTTCTGTCACACGGGAAAGATCGTCTCCGGGCACGCGATGGGCTGCCCCATCAACAACCTCATCCCCGACTTCAACGGCCTCGTCTCGCGGGGACAGTGGCAGGAAGCCGCCGTGAGGCTGTACCAGACGAACAACTTTCCCGAGTTCACGGGGCGCGTGTGCCCCGCGCCGTGCGAGGGCTCCTGCACGATGGCTCTATCCGGCGAGGCCGTCACGATCAAGACCATCGAGGCGGCCATCGCCGACCGGGCGTTCGAGGAAGGCTGGGTGCCCGTCGACGAGCCGCTCACGCGCACGGGCAAGAAGGTCGCCGTCGTGGGCTCGGGGCCCGCCGGGCTCGCCTGCGCGGCACAGCTCAACAAGGCCGGCCACACCGTCACGGTGCTCGAGCGCGCGGACCGCGTGGGCGGACTCCTCATGTACGGCATCCCGAGCATGAAGCTCGACAAGAGCCTCGTGGCGCGGCGCGTGCGGCTCCTGGCCGGCGCCGGAGTCCGGTTCGTCACGGGCATCGAGGTGGGCCGCGACCTGCCGGCCGAGCGCCTTCTCTCGGACTACGACGCCGTGGTTCTCTGCTGTGGCGCCACGGAGGCGCGCGGGCTGCCGGTGCCGGGCCGCGAGCTCTCGGGCATCCACCTCGCCATGGAGTTCCTGCACGCGAGCACGAAGAGCTATCTGGACTCCGGCTTCGCCGACGGCCGGTACATCTCGGCCAAGGGCCGGCACGTCGTGGTGATCGGTGGTGGCGACACGGGAACCGACTGCGTCGCGACGTCGATTCGCCACGGCGCGGCGAGCGTCGTGCAGCTCGAGATCCTGGCCCGCCCGCCCTCGACGCGCGCGCCCGACAACCCCTGGCCCCAATGGCCGCGCATCGAGCGGCTCGACTACGGCCAGGAAGAGGCGCTCGCGCTCTTCGGCGCCGATCCGCGGCTCTACTCGGTGAAGACGAAGAGGTTCGCCGGGGACGCCGAGGGACGCGTGCGCGAGCTGCAGCTCGTGGGCGTCGAGTGGAAGAAGGCCGCGGACGGGCGCATGCAGCTCGTGGACGTCCCGGGCACCGAGAGCGTGCTGCCCGCGGATCTCGTGCTGCTCGCGCTCGGCTTCGTGGGGCCCGAGCGAGGCGGTCCGGTGACGGAGCTGTCGCTCAAGCTCGACGAGCGGGGCAACGTGATCACCGACGGCGAGAAGATGACGAGCCTGCCCGGCGTGTTCGCGGCGGGCGACATGTCGCGCGGGCAGTCGCTCGTCGTGTGGGCGATCCACGAAGGGCGCAAAGCCGCCCGCGGCGTGGACCGCTACCTCATGTACGGCCAGTCCAGCCTGCCCTGATCGTCAGCGGGTCCCGTGGCGCCCCGCGCCGCTCCGGAAACGCTTCGCGCCTTCAGCCGTCTCGCCCGACGCGATGACCTCGAGACCCCGCTCGAGCTCCCGGTCCAGCGCGAAATCGAAGGACTCGTAGGCCGAGAGCCGGTCCGAACGGAGACAGATCTGCGGCAGGCGCGCGAGCGCCAGCGCCTCCTCGAGGGCGCGCGAGAGCGCGGCGCCCGGCTCGACGAGCCGGTTCGCGAGACCCATGCGCAGGGCCTCCTCGCCGCTCACGGGGCGTCCGGTGAGAATCAGGTCCAGCGCGTGGCTGAGACCCACGAGCCGCGGAAGGCGCACCGTTCCGCCGTCGATGAGCGGCACGCCGAACCTGCGGCAGAACACCCCGAACACGGCATCCCGCGCGGCGACGCGGAGGTCGCACCAGAGGGCCAGCTCCAGCCCGCCCGCGACGGCGTGGCCCTCCACGGCCGCGATCACGGGCTTTCCGAGTCGCATCCGCGTCGGCCCCATCGGCCCGGCAGAGGCCGGCGAACCCGATATCGTGTTCTGTCGCTCCGTGCCGAACGCGCCGAGGTCGGCGCCGGAGCAGAACGTGCTGTCCGCGCCCGTGAGGATCGCGACGCACAGGCCCTCGTCCCCGTCGAAGCGCGTGAACGCCTCGACGAGGGACGCGGCCGTGGGGCCGTCGACGGCGTTCCGCACCTCGGGCCGGTCGATCGTGACGATCGCGACGGGCCCGTCGGTCTCGAAGCGAACACCCGTCACTCTTCATGCTCCTTCAAATGCGTTCATAGCTCGCCGGTGTGCGTCCCACGAGGGCGCGGAAGTCGCGGATGAAGTGTGCCTGGTCGAAGTACCCGAGGTCGAGCGCGAGGGCCGTCCAGCTTTCACTTCCTCCCGCGTCCAGGCGCTCGAGCGCCTCGTGGAGCCGGTACCTGCGAATCACCCACTTCGGGCTCACGCCCACGTACTCGCGAAAGAGCCGCTGCAGCGCCCGTGGGTTCGTCTCGGAGATGCGCACGAGGTCGTCGACCTTGCGCACCCCGGGATCCTCCAGGATCCTGCGGACGATCGCTGCTGCTCGTTCGGCCACCTCATCCGCGGGAGGCAGACGCTCGCGAAGGAAAGTCGACGCGGCCGCAACCCGCGCGCTCACCGTCGCCGCCGAGAGCACCGCGGCCTCGGCCTCGGCCGTCCCGCTCGCGAAGATCTCGCCGAGCGGGAGAACCCGGCCGCTGAGACGCGTCACGGCAAACGGCAGGAACGGGCGGAAACCGCCCGGCCGGAACTTGATGCCGAGGACGAAGCCTGTGCCCTCGAGCGTTCGCGTGAAGCGGCCGCGCGGAACGCCGGCCACCCGCGAGCTGCCCCTCTCGAAGATGACGTGGACCGACGGGTGCGGCAGCGTCTCACGCACCACCGGCTCGCCCGGCAGCTCCCACGAGACGAACCAGAAGTGCTCGACGAACCGTGCGAGGTCCGGCGCGGGCGCGTGGCGCTCGTGCACGAAGACGCCCTCCGCCGGATCCGCCCGCAGAACCCCTCTCGCCTTTCCCACCATGTCGCGTTTCTACAATACGGCCGGCTCGGGGGAGCGCAGATTGGTGGCATGAAGAGCACCTTGACCGCCGTCGTCGTCGCGGGTTTGTTCGCCGCGAGCCACATCAGCGCGGCGGAACCCCGAAAGAAGGAAAAGACCATGAGCCATGCCCGCGGACCGTTCGACGTGAAGCTCACCCCGCAGACCCTGCACGCGGAGATGCAGGGACCACCCTTCGAGAAGCTGGGCCGCATGTCGATCGACAAGACGTTCCACGGCGGGCTCGACGCGAAGAGCCGCGGGGAGATGCTGTCGTCGCTCACCGGCGTGAAAGGCTCGGCCGGCTACGTGGCGATCGAGAGAGTGGAGGGCTCGCTCGACGGGCGGAAGGGCAGCTTCGTGCTCCAGCACAGCGGCACGATGGCCTCTGGAAACCAGAGCCTCACGATCACGGTCGTCCCCGATTCAGGCACCGGACAGCTCGCAGGCCTCGAAGGCCGCATGGCTATCCTCATCGACGC
>CAZXSG010000502.1:0-4275 GCA_964643185.1 uncultured Holophagales bacterium | reverse complement strand
GTTCGAGATCGTGCCGCTTTCGGCAGTGAGCATCCGCGCGTTCTCAGCCTTCACCGGGGAAGACGAGTACGTCCTCGCACCGGGGACGACGCTCGAGGTCCTGGAGGTGACGCCGGGTGAGTCCGGTCTCTTCCAGGTGAAGCTGGCCGAGCGGACGAGCGACGTGTGGTCGATCCCGAATGAGCAACCTGCCCCTGCGCCGCCTCCGATCGAGCCACTTCCCGAGATTCCCGAGCCGCAGCCGACCTCGAAGCCGATCGGCCCTCGCGTGGCTGTTGTCGTCGCCGTGGTCGCCGGCGCCGGCCTGCTCCTCGCCTGGCTCCTCGGTTAGGTGGTCGCTCCGAAGAAGTCCAGGTCCGGGTCGATCGGACGCTCGTCGCCCGCATCCTGTGTCGATCGGTCCTGGGACGCGGCGTAGAGCTCGCGTGCGAGCCGGTCCAGGAGCTCGGTCTTCTCGACGTCGCGCACCCACTCTTCGGGAATCGCGGCGAGACCGTGCAGAGCCCCAGCCATGGAGCCTGCGATGCAGGCTATGGAATCACTGTCGCCGGAGGAGTTCGCGCCGCGGAGGACGCTCTGCCGGAAGTCGTCGCCGGCGCGCGCCACACACCACAGGGCGGTCGCGACGGCCTCCTCGCCGATCCAGGCCTCCCCCAGGAGATCACAGACGTTGGCCGCCTCGACGCCGAGGAAACTGGCGGTCTTATCGAGCGCCTTCAGCATCTCCTTGATACCGGCCTGCTCGATGAGCTGAGGCGTCGCGCCGAGGTCCCGGAGGGTCTCGTCGCTGAGTATCGCGACACAGTCCCGCGTGAACTCGAGGATTCCGTCGAAGCCGTTCCCCCGCGCCAGCCACGCCACCGGCGCCGCGGCAGCGACCGAGCTCGCGATCCCGGTGGGATGACTGTGAGTGAGCACGCTCTGTGCCGCGGCCACCCGAACGAGCGCCTCGGTGTCGTCGTGGTAGTACAGACCAATGGGAGCGGCGCGCATCGCCGCGCCACAGCCCGTGGAGCCCTTGACCCCGGCGTCGCGCCACGATGCTCCCGCCGCCAGACTCCGGCAGCCCGACATGCACGTTCCCCCAGGGGCCCGGTTGTTCGAAGGATGACGGCTCCAGGCGACGAACTCCTGGGCGAGCACGTTCATGAGCGTGTCGAGATCCCGGTGTCCGGCGCGGACGAGCGCGCGGGCCACGGTGATCGACATCTGGGTGTCGTCGGTGAACGTGCCCGCGGGATGCCGGCCTCCGGACTCGAAGCCGGTCACACCGTGCTCGCCCCAGCGGGCGTGGATCGCCGAGAGGCTCCCCACGAACTCGGTCGGATAGCCGAGCGCGTCGCCGATGGCGAGGCCGAGAAAAGAACCCCGGAAACGGTCCTCGAGATTCAGGAGGCGCGCCGGAGGCGTTTCCCGGCCCGGAGGGCTGAGTGAATTCGGAGTGCTCATGGCTGCCCTTCCTTTGCCAGTGCCCTTTCCAGCGCGGCCTCGAGGGCCGGCTTCTTTGCGGGATCGACCATGGTCATGAAGGCCACGCGCCCTCTGAGGTAGGCCGCGAAGTCGGGGTGCGCGTCGCGGTTCTGACTCGCGAGGCCGTGCCGCGCGGCGTTGTGGAGAATCGCGCGGAGCGCCCGCACCTCGTGCCGCGGGACTCCCGCCTTGTCGTTCACGACGACGCCGGTGACCTCCTGGCGGCCGCCGCGGCGCATGACCCGCGTCTTCGTGGGGTGCTCGCGGAAGCCCTCGTCCGTGGCGATGCTCCGAACGCTCTTCAGAATGCGGCCGATGGCCGACGGCTCGTCGCCCGAGAACGTGAGGTCGTCCGCGTAGCGTGTGTAGGCGAAGCCGTGGCGCGCGGCGAGGCCGGTGAGCCGGCGGTCCAGACGGTGACAGAGCGCGTTCGTGAGGGCCGGGCTGGTGCAGGCCCCCTGCGGCAACGATCGCGCCGACAGCGCGACGGCGTAGACCTTGCCGTCGACCTCGGCGGCGATGCGCGGCGGCTCCGTGCAGAGGAGCGCGAGGAGCGTCGCGATGGGCTCGTTGTAGCCGAGCCAGCGGTAGAGACCCTTCACCCTCTGGAACGTGATCGTGGGAAAGAAGTCCTTCAGGTCGAGGTTGAGCACGACCTTGCGGCCGGCGTGCGGCGCCGCGTTGGACACGATGGACCGGCCGGACACGAAGCCGTGAGCCTGGGGCTCGGGTACGAGGCGCGACAGGATGCGGGAGAGGATCCAGCGCTGTGCGGCATCCAGCGAGGGCTTGGGAGCCGAGATGGCCCGGATTCCTCCGAGCTTCTTGGGGATGCCGTAGCGGTGATAGTGGACGAGGGCCGTCGCCGCTCTGTGATACGTGAGCCAGCGGAGCTTCCCGAGCGGGATGCCGAGCCTGTCGGCCAGATCGGCGCCCTTGTGCATCACAGGGAGGCCGCGGCGCGTGAGATCTTCGAGCGCGCTCCTTCCGGGTGTTCCGAGAGAGGCGCTGACCCCGATCCCAGCGTGGATCACCGTGGCCGCCTTGACCTCGGCCCACGCCTTGCGGCGCTCCTCCCTCGCGGCCTCGCGGCCGGCCTTCCGAATCGCCCGCCGCTTGCGGCTTTCCTCGATGCGCCGCTTGCGTTCCTCGGCGAGCGCCTTCTCGGGGTTCTGCGCCGCTTTGCGCTCGCCTTCGAGACGGGCCTTCTCCGCCTCGATCGCCGCTCGCGCCGCCAGCTCCTCGGGCGGGTCGGGCGGCACGCCCTCGTGCTTCGGCCAGAAGCCGTGGACGCGCATGCGCGAGAGCACGAGCTCCTCGTTCTGCTCGGCGGTGATGCGCTTCCAGAGCCGGGCCTTGTCGTCCATCAGAAAGGGCTCTCGATCGAGGATGGGGAGCCGGTGGAACTACGTACGCTCCTGGGACGCCACCGTTTGACGGAAGCGCCGGCGCACCCGGCGATGACTGCGGGTCCGGGCGGGACCCATCCAGGAGCGGTCCGACCGGTGCGTCCGGCCGCGAGTGGTAAATGGGCGCGTGACGAATGCCGGGCACGTGGGCGCGCGCGGCGTAGCGCCGCGCGGAAGTGACCGGAGGTTGCCCCCCGGCGTCCTTCAGTTGCTAGAACACGAATCCGGCTCCCCATCCTCCATCGGCCGGCCTCAGGCCGGCGCGAGCCCTCCTTTCGAATCTTCCTTCGCGAGACGTTCCATGTGCGCGAGCCTCAGTGCGAGGACGTGCTCGCAGGGCCCCTGGGTGAGTCCGTGGCTCCTGAAATGCGCGCACGTGCACGACGCCTCGATGATCTGTCCTTCATAGTCCACGTGCAGCAGAGGCCGGACGCGCGGACCGCTCGCTCCGCGGGCGCTGCCGCTGAGCTTGTAGCCCGTCGTCACCGGTCTCCGCGCGATGACGCGGACATCCTCGGCCTCGTGGATGTGCTTGGCCGCCTTGGCTTCCGGGGCCTTCTCTTCCAGTGCGGGCTTCACCGCGGCCGCCGCTTCCTGGAGAGTGAACGGGTCGAAGAAGAGGTCGCGATGGCGGTACACGCGCTTCCCGAGGTCGTAGATGGCGCGGCCCGCCTGGCACAGGTACGACAGCGTCGTCCGGCATTTCTCGATTCCGAAACCGGTGGCCTCCGCGAGGTCAGCCTCGGTTGCGAAGCGGCGGAGACGGAGCGCCTCGTACACGGTGAAGACCTCGGCCGCGGTGCCGGTGAGCCGGCGGGTCAGGAGGTCGAACTTCGCGCCACCCGTCCAGTCGTTGTCGGTCCACCCCGAGAGCGCGAGCGTGAACGAGATCCCCCCGAGGTCGAGCACGTAGAACGAGTTCGACCCCATCGAGAGCACCTTGAGCTCGTTGCGCGGCTTCGGGAGGTCCTGCACGCTGCTCACCGTCGACGGCAGGCTCACCACCTCCACGCTGCGGTACGGCGTGCCGCTCGTCTTGCCGAGCTGCCAGAACGCGACGCCGCCCGCGCCGACCCCGCTCCAGAGCAGGGCCACGTCGGTGGGGGTTCCCGCGCTCACCACGTCGGTGATGAGCGACATGCGCGAGTACGGCGCCGGCAGGGGCACCTGGGTCGTCAGGCTGGTCTCGGTCTCCACGAGCACGGCGCTCTTCAGCGTCGGCACGAGGGCCGCGAGGCGCAGACCACCGTCGGTGCGGACGAACGCGATGTCGCTCGCGTAGCCGCCCACGTCGGTGAGGTTGATCTTGGGCGAGAAGTCGTTCTCCCCCGACAAGCTCGTGCGCTTGGCGAGCTCGAGGGTCACGACGTTGGCGTCGTTGGCGAGCGCCATCGCG
>CAZXSG010000501.1:3869-4280 GCA_964643185.1 uncultured Holophagales bacterium | reverse complement strand
GGGGGGTCAACGGCCGGCGGGGTGACCCGTTCGCCCCCCGCGGTTGCGCTCACCTGAGGCGTTCCCGGGACCTGCTGCCCACCGTGGATCGACGGGGGCGGGAACGTCAGGCTCAGGAGGCTCTCGGGGACAACGGAAACCGTGACCGGAATCGTCAGGCCCCGATACGACGCTTCGACGACGACGTCGGTCGCCTGAGTGACCGTGGCCGCCGTGACGGCGAGTGTGATCGTCCGGAGCCCGTTGATCAGGACCGTCGCGGGAACGGGAAGCATCGCCGGGTTCGAGCTCGTGAGCGCGATGGACGAGCCGGCGGGCGCCGCTCCGTCGCGAAGGAACGTCGCGTTCCCGGGTCCCCCGCCCGCCACCGCCCGCCACGTGCAACCGGTGAAGGCCCCCGGCCCGAACCGC
>CAZXSG010000501.1:0-3859 GCA_964643185.1 uncultured Holophagales bacterium | reverse complement strand
AGGGACGCCGGCTCGATCGTCAGCGTCTTCGACTTCGTGACGCCGGAATAGGAGGCGGAGACCGTCACGACCGTGGTCGCCGCCACCGCTCCGGGCGTCAGAGTCACGTCCCGGCTCGCGACCCCCGCGGAGAAGACGGTGGAAGAGGGCATCGTGATCACGCCCACCGGGCTCGCCGAGAGCGTCGCCGTCGTTCCCCCGGCGCTTGCGGCCTGAGTGAGCGTGACCGTCGCGTTCAGGCTCGTGCCGGCGGGCACCGTGCTGGCCGGCAGGGTGATGTCCGCGAGGGCCTCGGGTGTCACGGCGAGAGCCGCCGTTCTGAGAACCGTCCCGGTCCGCGCCTCGATGTTGCCGCTCGTGAGCGTGGTGACCGGGGTCGTCGTGAACGTGAACGTCGCGCTGCTCGAGCCCACGGGAACGGTCACGCTGGCCGGCACGGCGGCCGCCGCGTTGACGCTCGACAGAGTGACGACGGCATCCGTGCCGGAGATCGTGCCCGCCATCGTGACCGTGCCGGTCACCAGGGTGTCACCGCTCACGCGGTTGCGGTCCAGCGTGAGGCTCTGAACGGGCGGGGGCGTGATCGTGCTCGTCGAGGTCGTCTCCACCCCGCCCGAGCGCGCCGTGAACGTGACGTCGACGGCCGTGCCCAACGCGACGGTCGTCACATTGAAGCTCGCGGTTCTGCCCGCGACGGACACCGCGCCCGGCACGGATGCGACCCCGGGATTCGAGCTCTCGAGCGTGACCAGGATCGGTGAGGACGGGATGCCGTCGAGCGTGACCGTCCCGCTGACCGTCTGTCCTCCGGCGATCGCTGCGGGCGTCGAGACGGAGAGGAGCCGCGCCGGTTCGATCGTCACCGGAGCCGTTCGTTCGATGCCCGAATACGACGCCCGAACGGTCGCGTTGACCGGAGCCGCCACCGAGGGAGCGACGATCGAATACGTGTTCGAGGCGCTCCCCGCAGCCACGGTCCGGTTGACCGTCCCGAGGACCGTGCCCACGGCGTTGACGAGCTCGACCCTCACGGTCGTGCCGCCCGTGCTCGCCGGCTGCGAGAGCGTGACGACGCCCGTCACAGGGTTGCCGCCGACGACCACCGGTGCATCGACCGTCACGCCGATCAGGGTCTCCGGCGTGACGGCCAGATCGCGGCTCGCGGTGGCGCCGAGGGTCCCGCTGATCGGCACGAGCGTGTACGCCGACACGCTGCCCGTCGTGAATGTGAGCGAGGCGGTGCTTGCCCCAGCGTCCACGCGGATCGTCGCGGGCACGGGTGCCACCGCCGGGTTCGCCGACGTGAGGGGCACGTCGACGCCCGCGGGGCCCGCGGGGGCCACCAGGTTGACGGCCAGGGTGACCGTGGCGTTTCCGGAGACGCGCTGTGGGGTCAGCGTGAGGCTCGACAGAGTGGGCGCCGTCACCGTCAACGGCCTCTGGATCGAGGTCCCGGCGTAGCTCCCCACGACGTCCGCCACCGTCGCGGTGTCCACGGGCGCCGTGGGGACGCTGAACGTGCCCTGGGTGCTGCCCTGCGGAATCGTGATCCCAGCTCCAACGGCCAGCGGCACGGCCGCCGACGCGCTCGTGAGCGCCACGAAGGCGCCGCCAGGTCCCGCGGCCAGGGACAGCGTCGCACGGATCGTGCGGGGCGTTCCGCCCGGTACCGTGGCACTGGGTGTGAACGACAGATCGGTCAGGACCTCGCGGACCACCGAAAGGGGCAGCTCGCGGCGCGAGCCCCCCGCCTGGACGGTGATCTGGGCACTGACCGTGGCACCCGTCGCGATGGTGTTCACTGTGAAGGGTGCCGTCGTCGCGCCGGCAGGAATCGTGAGGGTCGGCGGCGCTGGCGCGGCCGATGCGTTGTTCGATGCGAAGGTGACCGGGAACCCACCCGCGGGCGCCGGAGCCGACAGAGACACGGTGCCGGTGGCCGGAAGCCCTGCCGAGATGGGAGACAGCAGGGTCGCGCTCGTGAGGTAGATCGCGCCGCGAATCGGATCGGGCGACTGGAACGTCTCGGCTCCGGCGATCACGAAGCCGTCCACGCGGTAGACGCCCTGGAACGCGTCACCGGGCTGAACATCGGGAGCGGGTCCGGACATGCTCTCGAGCGTGAGGTCGGCCCCCGAGACGGAAGCGACGCGGTACGTGCCCTTCAGGGTCGCGCCGGAGGTCACCTCCACGAAGTGGCCTACGAAATGCGCCGGCACGGAGACAGGCCGCCCCGTTTTCAGAAGAGCGCCCGCGGAGCCGGGCTGCGCCGTGCCGTTGCCGAGAGCCGGCAGCTCGGTCGACTGTCCGGGGAGCGTGCCGAGGTTGTCGATCCGCAGGTTTCCGAGAGGCGTGGACGGGCCGGAAACGAGGACGCTGCCGGCCCCGCCGTTCTGAACGGCCGAAGCCGCGGACAGCTCGCCGCCGCGCGCGCTCAGGAGGGACGGCCAGGTTCCCGTCGACGGCCCGGTGTGGCGCACGGTGATCGCTCCGCCGCCACCGCCTCCGGCAATCGTCACGGCCGGACCGCCCTTCGCCTCGACCGGCGCATCTCCCGAAATGGCCCCGGTCTCGATGAAGACGGAGCCGCCGGCTCCGCCGCCCGCGCGGGGCGAGGACTGTGCCGCCGCACCATTCGCCCGGATCGCGCCTCCGAGGAGGACGCTCTCCGACTTCACATGGACCCACCCTCCACCGCGCACCGACGCCCCGCTCGTCGACCCGCTGCCCGCACCGAACTCACGGGGCCGCTCGACGCTGCCGAACGTGAGCCCAGAGGCTCCCAGGCCCGCGGCCGTGCCTCCCCGACCGATGTGGCTGCCCCCGATGAAGCTGTCCGAGGGCAGTGCGTCACCCGCCGGCGCGACGTTCCAGGGAAGCCCGGCGCGGCTGACGTCGATGCTGCCGCCCGGCTCGAGAGTGAGGGCTCCCGTCAGGTCGAGCTCGAGACCCGGGCTGGACGCGGACGTCGCGGGGGCATGCGTCAGCAGGCCGCCACCGCTCACCGTGAGGCTGCCGCCGCTGATCTTCTCCGCCGAGACCCGGCCTCCCACAGTGATCTCGTTAGAAGCCAGGTCCCCGGGAATCACGGTCGCGTCGGGATCGGCCGCGATCGGGCCGAAGAGGTTTGCCGTGGTCGCGCGCACGGGATCGCCCGAGGCCACAGACGACGACAGCGTCACCGTTTCGAAGAGCTGAACGCCCTGCCAGAGATCGCCGGGCTCGACGGACGCCGCCGGCGATCCCGAGGCCGGCTCGAGGAGAAGCGTCTTTCCGTTGATTCCGCCCGCAGCCGTCGAGATCGTGTAGATCCCTTCGAGCATTCCGGCGGCGCTCCGAATCTCAACGTGATGTCCGCTCAAGAACGCCGGAACGTCTGTGGCGCGATCGGTGACGAGCGTGGCTCCCGAGGAGCCCGCCTGTGCGACTCCGGACCCGAGGCCCGGAAGGTCGGCCCCCTGGATCGAAAGAACGGCGCCTCCGTCGACCCGGAGGGCGCCAGCGGGCGAAGCGGGCCCGGAGATGAGGACGCTGCCAGCCCCTCCGTTGCGGGTGCGGTTCGCCGACTGTGGCCCGCCGGCCGCCGAGGCCTGAGCGCTCCAGAGCCCTGCAGCCGAGCCCGTGTATTCGACGGCGATAGCGCCGCCGCCGCCCGCGGACTGGATGCCGTTGCCCCCGAGCGCCTGCAGCGCTCCGTTGCCGTAGACGTTCGTCGCCGTAACGAAGACGGAGCCGCCCGCGCCGGCACCGGTGTTGGCGCCACCGGCCCCATTCGCGCCGCGGGTCCCGTCGAGATGCAGCGTTTCGGCCCGCCCCCCCACGCGGCCGCCACCCCGGGTCCACCCGTTCCCCGCCCCCC
>CAZXSG010000500.1:0-4281 GCA_964643185.1 uncultured Holophagales bacterium | reverse complement strand
ATCCCGATCCTCTCGGCGGCCATGGACACGGTCACCGAGTCGCGGCTCGCCATCGCCATCGCTCAGAACGGCGGCCTCGGAATCGTCCACAAAAACCTCACCATCGAGGCTCAGGCGGGCGAGGTCGACAAGGTCAAGCGCTCCGAGAGCGGGATGATCGTGGACCCCGTCACCTGCCGCCCCACGCAGAAGATCTCCGAAGCGCTCCAGGTGATGGCCAACTTCCGCATCTCGGGGGTGCCCATCGTCGACGACCGCGGAAAGCTCGTGGGAATCCTCACGAACCGCGACCTTCGCTTCGAAACGCGCATGGACCTCCCCATCTCCGAGCGCATGACGAACGACCATCTCGTCACGTGCCCACCGGGCACGACGCTCGAAGGCGCCAAGCAGCTCCTCCACGAGCACCGCATCGAGAAGCTCCTCGTGGTGGACAAGGCCGGAAACCTCAAGGGCCTCATCACGGTCAAGGACATTCAGAAGCAGATCAAGTACCCGAACGCCTGCAAGGACACGCTCGGCCGGCTCCGCGTCGGCGCGGCCGTGGGCGCCGGCCCCGATCTCATCGACCGCGCCCGCGAGCTGATCCAGGCCAAAGCCGATCTTCTCTGCCTGGATTCGTCGCACGGCCACAGCGAGGGCGTCCTCGTGGCTCTCCGCCAGCTGAAGAAGAAGTTCCCCTCCACACCCGTCATGGCCGGAAACGTGGCCACCGCGGCCGGCGCGCGCGACCTCGTGCGCGCCGGGGCCGACTGCGTGAAGGTGGGCATCGGCCCGGGCTCGATCTGCACCACGCGCGTCGTCACGGGCGCCGGAGTTCCGCAGATCCACGCGATCCAGGAGGCCGTCAAGGGCATCGGGAAGGCCAAGGTCCCGATCGTCGCCGACGGCGGCATCAAGTTCTCGGGCGACGTCACCAAGGCGCTCGCCGTGGGCGCGCACGCCGTCATGATCGGCAGCCTCCTGGCCGGGACGGACGAAGCGCCCGGCGAGACCATCCTGTACCAGGGCCGGACGTTCAAGGCGTATCGCGGCATGGGCTCACTGGGCGCAATGCGGCAGGGCTCGGCCGATCGCTACTTCCAGGACGCCGTGGACGAGCCGCGCAAGATGGTGCCGGAGGGAATCGAGGGCATGGTGGCCTACAAGGGCGCCGTCGGATCGCTCCTCGGACAGCTCACGGGAGGCCTGCGCTCTGGCATGGGGCTCTCCGGCGCCGCGACTCTGCCCGAGCTGGCCAAGAAAGCACGCTTCGTGAGAGTCACCGCGGCGGGCCTCAAGGAGAGCCACGCCCACGACGTGATCATCACCAAGGAAGCTCCGAACTACCGCCGCGAAGAAGAGTAGCCGGAGAAGCCTCGTGACCGTCGAGCGCCGGGGTCTCGTTCCGGCCGCCCGTCTCCCGGGCGCGGCCGCCGTGTTCCTCGGCGCCGCCGTCCTCCAGGTCCTCGGGCTCGCGCTTTCGCCACTGAAGGCGATCTTCGTCAAATACCTGGTCATCACGTTCGATGCCGAGCCGGAGCTCCTCGCCGGCCTCAGCCCGCTCTACCTCGACCTCCACCTCCTGGTCCGCGCGGTGGGCCTGCCCCCGGTCGCCACGATCCTGGCCCTCCAGATCACGGCATGGTCACTCGCCATCACCGCGCTCTACGTGGCGCTCTCTCTCTCGTTCCGGCGAGGAGCGGCGCTTCTCGCGGCCGCGCTCACGGCGCTGGCTCCGGGCTCTTTTCTCCTCGTGCGCGAGATGGAGCCCGAGGCGTTCGTGTTTTCGGCGACCTGCATCGCCTTCCTGGGCCTCCTCGCCGCGGTCCGAGGGGAAGGCCCCTGGCGCGCCGCGCTGCTCCTCGCTTCCCTGGCCCTCATGGCGAGCGTCGCCCTCCGCCCGAGCGCCGCCCTGCTCGCGGGCGCGGCCGGTCTTCTCGTCCTCACGGCGGGCGCCGGCCGGAGGCGGGCCGTGTTCGCGCTGCTCCTCACGGGTCCCCTGCTCGCATGCCTCTGGCTCGCGGTTCGCGGACGCGTGTACCCGCAGCACGCGGCCAAGCTCGGACCGATGGATCCGGCCGGCGTCTTCTTCGGCGCGAACAATCCGCTCTCCGACGGAACCTTGACGGACAGCCCCGTGGTGAAGGAGATCGAGATCGAGGTGCCCGGGCGGGCGGACTACGGCCACGTCGTGTGGGCGCAGGTACCCAGGGCGCAGCTCGGCGCGTCTGCTCCGTCGGCTGAGGTCGCGTCCTACTGGTTCCGTCCGGCGCTGGCGTGGATCTCCGACGAGCCGGTGGCATTCCTGCGCCTCCTCGCCACCAAGGCCCGGTTCCTCTTCTCGTCTTACGAGGTGTACGACCTCAGCCCGATGCTCGCCGCCGAAAGGGACCTCAGGCGGATCGGGTTCCCGCTCGTGCCCATCGCGCTGCTCGCCGGACTGGGCGCCGGGGGCCTGCTCTGGGCACGACCGCCCGGCACGGCCACCGGCCTCGCCCTCTTGGGGATCCTCTCGCAGGCTGTCGTGAGCCTCGTGTTCTACGTGAGCGCGCGCCACCGCCTCCCGGTCCTGCCGTTCGTCGCCTTTTTCGCGGCCGCCGCGATCGCCGCGGTGCTGGAGGCCGTGCGGCGTCGAGGCGAGCCCGCGCCGCCGCTCACCCGGCGCGCCGGTTGGGTCGCCTTGACCTCGCTCGCGGCGACGCTCTTTTTCCACGCGCCGTTTCGCGCGACACAGGATCACGAGCGCACCGTCGACGTTTTGAACGAGGCGGGAACGCTGCGCCGCGAGGCCTTGCGCCTTCGGGACCTCGGAGACATGGAAGGGGCGCGCCGCGCCGTGGCGGCCTGCACGAGCGCCGCCGGATTCGACGCGGAGAGGTGCTTCCCCGCCCGGATCCCCTACGATGGGCTCGTATTCACTGCGGCGAGCTCCCCCGTGGATGAGCTCCTTCGCGACCTCGCGCTCGACCGGCCGGCGGCGAATCTCCCCTCGGGTGTGTCGAATCTGGCGTTCCGCGCCCAGTTCGCATCCGCCTGCCCCGAAACCGGAGAGGCCCGTCTCGCGCTTCGAAACCGGAGCTTCGAGGAGGCGGCCACGCTCGCCGGACGCGCTCTCGAGCGGCGCCCGGGAGACCCCTACGCGCTCGCGACCCTTTCCGCCGCGCACGCTGCCTCAGGCGAGGTCCTCCTCGGGGCGCGGGCCGAGTCGCTCCTCGTGCGCTACTACGACACGATCGACGCGGACCTTCTGATCGCGACCGCCGAGCGGACGGTCTCCCCGCGATCGGCCGCTGTGCGTTTCGAGCGACTGACCGGACACTTCCCGCGCTTCCGGCGCGCGCACCTCGGCGCGGCCGCGAGCCTGGGCCGCCTAGGTCACCTCGACGCCGCGATGTCGCACCTGGGAAGGGCCTCGGCCCTGGCAGAATCGCCGCTTCTCTATCGCGGCGACATCCTGAACGTTCTACGGCAGTACGCAGCCGTCTGCCCCCCGGCCTCTCCGGTGGAGCACGCGGGTCTGGCCCGCCTGTTCCGCGTGTGGGGCGAGCCTCACGAAGCGGCCCTCCACGTCGAGGCGGCCCTGCGGCTCGATCCCGCGTTCCGGCCCGCGCTGCGGGAGCTCGAAGCTCTTTCCCGCTGACGGCCTCCGGAGGTCACTTCTTCTTCAGGATCTCCTTCACCGTCCGCTCCATCTCCTTCAGGAGCTCGGTGTGGTGAACGCCCGTCGCGGGTCCGTCGAAGCCCGAGTGCGTCTTCACGATCCGGTGCTGCCGGTCCAGGAAGAGCGTCGTGGGATACCCCTGCCAGCCTTCCAGCGCGAGGATCAGCGGTGTGTCCTTCGCCGTCTTCGTGGTCCCCGCGAGGAGAGGCGTGGAGCGAATGCCGTAGCGTTCGCGGAACCGGCTCACCTGTCGACGGCTGCGCTCGACGTCGTCGGTGTATTCGTAGAAGAGGCTCACGATCTCGAGTCCCTTCGACTGGTGGCGCGCGTACAGGTCCACGAGGACTTTCGCCTCGTCGTTGCAGTTCGGGCACCAGGTGCCCGAGGTCGACACGATGAGGGCTTTTCCCCGGAACCTCGGGTCGTCGAGCGAAACGTCGACGCCCTTCTCGTCCGGATGCGAGAGCCGCAGCGGGGCGGCGGGGTCCTTGGCCTTGACGAGCGCGGACGCGTCGAGGGATGCGTCGCCGCGAGCCTTCTTGCGGAACGTGATGGGCACGGGCGCCGAAGCCCGTGACCGGAACTCCCCGCTCAGAAAGCCGTCCTGCGTCGAGGCCGCGATCCGGTACACGTGGACT
>CAZXSG010000499.1:0-4292 GCA_964643185.1 uncultured Holophagales bacterium | reverse complement strand
TGGAAGAGAAAGCCATCGAATTGGCGCTCACCTCGAAGTACAAGTCCGAGTTCCTCGCCAACATGTCCCACGAGCTGCGCACGCCGCTGAACGCCATCATCGGCTACAGCGAGATGCTCCAGGAGGACGCCCAGGACGCGGGCGCGGGCGACCTCGTGCCCGACCTCGAGAAGATCAACGCGGCCGGCAAGCACCTCCTCGGGCTCATCAACGACATCCTCGACCTCTCGAAGATCGAGGCCGACAAGATGGAGCTCTACCTCGAGACGTTCAACGTCCCCAAGATGGTCAAGGACGTTCTCTCGACGGTACGGCCTCTCGTCGCCAAGAACAGCAACGAGCTCGTCGTGAACTCGTCCGAAGAGCTGGGCGAGATCCACGCGGACCTCACGCGCATACGGCAGATCCTCTTCAACCTCGTGTCGAACGCGTCGAAGTTCACCGACAAGGGCGTCATCACGCTCGACGTCGTGCGCGGGCCCGACGAAAAGGGCGTCGACTGGATCACGTTCTCGGTTTCGGACACCGGCATCGGCATGACCCCGGAGCAGCTCGGCAAGCTGTTCCAGGCGTTCTCGCAGGCCGACAGCTCGACCACGCGGAAGTACGGAGGGACGGGGCTCGGTCTCGCCATCACGCGGAAGCTCTGCCGCATGATGGGCGGCGACGTCGTCGTGACGAGCGAGCACGGCAAGGGCTCGACGTTCAGCGTGAAGATCCCCACGGCCGTCGCCATCGAGAAGAAGGAGAAGGCGGCCGGCGCGCGGAGAGAGGACGAGTTTCCGGAGGGTCCCCACGGCCCCACCGTGCTCGTCATCGACGACGAGCCGGCGTCCCTCGAGCTGCTCCGCCGCTTCCTCTCGAACGAGGGCTTCCGCCCCGTCATCGCGGGGAGCGCGGCCGAGGGGCTCGAGCTCGCCAAGACGCAGCACCCGGTCGCGATCCTCCTGGATCCCGCCATGCCGGGCCGGGACGGCTGGGACGTTCTGCGCGAGCTGCGCAACGAGCCCGCGCTCCTCGAGACGCCGGTCATCCTGGTCGCTCTCAACAAGGACACGAGCCGCGGCTTCCAGCTCGGCGAGACGGAGTTCCTCGGGCGGCCCATCGAGAACCACCTCTCGCGCGTGCTCGGCAAGTACCGCTGCTCGCGCGCGATCTGCCCGGCCCTGGTGATCGACGACGACCCCGCGATGCGGGCGATGTTCCGCGGGCTCCTCGAGCGCTCGGGCTGGCACGTGCGTGAGGCCGAGAACGGCCTCATCGCGCTCACGAGCGTCTCGCAGGCGCGGCCCGAGCTCATCATCATGGATCTCGTCATGCCGGTCATGGACGGCTTCGAGTTCCTCCACGAGCTGCGCAGCCAGAACGATTGGCGCGACATTCCGGTGATCATCGTGGCGACGCAGGACCTCAATCCCGAGGACCACGAGCGGCTGGGCTCTTCGGTTCAGCGCGTGCTCAAGAGCGGCGCGACCCGGCGCCGCGAGCTGCTCGGCGAGGTGCGCTCGCTGCTCGGTACGTATATCGACCGCGCCAACGCCAAAGCCGGAGTTTGATCAGCCCTCCGGGCCGGGAAACAAAAGGCCGCCTTTCGGCGGCCTTTTCCATTTGCGGTGGCCGGAATCTCAGGGAGGAGGAGCGGTGCCTCCCAGGAACACGTACAGGTTGAGGTAGATCGAGTCGGCCGGGGTCTGGGCGTTGTTGCCGTTGGTGTCGCCCTGGCAGAGCGACGCGACGGGCGTGCCGCCCAGGAAGATCGCCAGGTTCAGGAAGATCGAGTCCGCCGGAGTGATGGCTCCGTTGTTGTTCGCATCCCCGCGCAGCGAGTACGTGAAGCCGTTCGTGAGCGTGCCGGCCTGCAGGTCGGTATTCGTAACGACCACGTTGCCGGTCACGGCCGCCGCGTTGGCCCGGGCGCCCGTGGTGCAGGTGATGGTGGTGGCCGTGACGTTGGTGACGGTGCAGGCCGTGCCGAGCAGGCTCACCGTCGCGCCCGCGACGAAGTTCGTTCCGGTGATCGTGATGGTGCGGCCGCCCACAGTGCTCGCGCAGGACGGGGTCGCGTTCGACACGGTGGGGGCGGGAGCCACGCCACCCTGGAAGGCCGTTTTGTACGTGCCGCGTCCGTGCGTGAAGGCCCAGAGCGTGCCGTTCCTGAGGACCAGAGTCTCCACCACGGTGTTCGCGAAGCCGGAGTTCTCGACCAGCCAGTTGTTGCCGCCGTCCGTCGACGTGAAGACGCCGAGGTCGGTCCCCACCGCGAGCCGCTGGCCGTCGGTCGGGCTGATCTGGATGGAGTGGACCGGGATGTCGGGGAGAGCGCCGCCACCGGCGCCGCTGATCGAGGTCCACGTCGCGCCCGCGTCGGTGGACTTCCACACCTTGGGCACCCCGAACGTCGAGTACGTGGCATAAGCGATGTTCTTGTCCACCGGCGAGAACTCGACCCACGACACGTAGCCCGTCGCGGGCCTCACCTCGCCCCACACCGTGGCCCCGTTCGCGAGGAGCCCGGTCGTGGTGCGGTTGATGTGCCCCGAGCCCCGTCCCACGAGGACGTAGTTCGAGTCGGTCTTGGCGACCGCGATGGCGCTCCCCGCGCTCGTCGACGAGGACGTCCACGCGGCGCCCGCCTGGCTCCACGTGCCCGCCTGGTTGGTGGTGCGCCAGGGGAAGCGGCCTGCCGTCCAGAGGATCTGGGAGTTCGAGGGATCCATGATGAAGGGGTTGATGAAACGGAAGTTCCCGCTCGGCTCGGTGATGCCGGTGACCGCATTCGCCCAGCCCGAGCCCCCGTTCGTGGACTTGAGGATCGAGAGATTCGTCGTCTCGCAGAAGAGGACGTTGGTGTTGTCGGGGGCGACCGCGACATAGCCGCCGTCTCCGCCGAAGAGGCGCGTCCAGGCGTTGGGGCCGCCGTCTGCCCCGCGCAACGTGCCGTTGTCCTGAGTGCCGCCGAAGTACTGGGTGCCGTTCGGGTAGACCACGCCATGGTAGAACTGGGTCACGCCGTAGCTGTTGCTGAGGCTCGTCCAGTTGAAGGTGCTGCCCGCGGTTTCGAGACACAGCGGTCCGCCCGCGCTGACGTCGGTGGACGGCGTTCCCGAGACCGCGGAATTCGTGCGGAAGACGCCCCCGTCGTTCGTGACGTACATCGTCTGGTTCGCCGCGCCGTCGTAGCCCGGAGGGAAGAAGATTCCGTGCTGGTCGGCATGGACGTAGTTGGAGGCCGCGACGCTTGCGGACCACGCCGACATGAGACCCCACGTCTGGCCGCCGTCGTCGGAGCGGAAGAGGTCGACGCCGCCCGCGAAGACCCGGTCGGGGTTCACGGGGTCCACGGCGATGACGTTGTCGTACCAGCCCTGGTTCAGCCCGGCAAAGTCGTAGCAGATCTGGTAGAGCGGGTTCGTGAGCAGCATGTTGGAGAGCTTGTTCGTGTCGCCGTCGTTGACGAGGCGGGTCTCCCAGCCGCCGCCCCCGTCGGTCGTGCGGAGCACGGCGTAGAGGCCCTGGTTGAACGTGCCCGCGGCGCGATCGGCCGAGAGCGCGTAGAGGACGGCCTGGTTCGAAGGGGACAGGGCGAGCATCGTGCGGTTCAGGCGCGCGTCGACGTGCGAGAGCGCGAACGTGCCCATGCCACCCGCATCGACGTTGCGGTAGATGGTGGTGGAGGCACCCTGATCGACGGAGGCGAAGACCACGTCGGTGGCCTGATCCGTGCGGATGGCGAGGTCGTGCGCTCCGATTCCGCCCGTGGCGGCGAGCAACTGCGTCCAGTTGGATCCCGCGTCCGTCGAGCGCTGCACGCCGAGGCGCGTGGCCGCGTAAACGCGGTTCGGGTCGAGCGCGCTCACCACGATCTTGTTGACGTAGTGGAACGTGGAGTTCGCGGTGGCCGCCAGCTGCGCCCAGGTTTCACCGCCGTCGGTGGATTTCAGGATCCCGTTGCCGCGAACGCCGTCGGCGTTGAAGACCCCCTCGCCCGTTCCCGCGTAGAGCACGTTGGGGTTCCCGGGCTGGATGGCCATCGAATTGACGGCGATGTTGGGAGCGAGGTCCGACTTGGGAACCCAGGTTGCGCCGCCATTCGTGGTTTTCCAGACGCCGCCCGCGACGCCCCCCGCCCACATCGTCGCGGGAACGGTGGGGTGGATGACGAGGCAGCGGGTCCGGCCGCCGATGTTGCCCGGACCGAGCGCCGTCCAGGGATCCAGCAGGTCCGGCGACGACGGGCCCGTCGACGAAGCGCGCTGGCCGCGCGGGGGGGGGACCCGGCACTCGGAAGAGCG
>CAZXSG010000498.1:0-4299 GCA_964643185.1 uncultured Holophagales bacterium | reverse complement strand
GTACGACACGTTGGGCGTGCACGCCGCGAGGACGAGGACGGCCTGTGTCTGCGTGCGCGGCGCCGAGAGCCTGATGCGGCCCGTCTGGGTCACGGGCGTCGGCGAGCTCATCTGGTTCAAGGACCCTGAGGGCAATGTCCTCGGTGCCATGCGCTACGACGAACGCGCGGAATGTCGCCCTACTTCTTCAGATACCTCGTGTGATCCTCGTACGTGAGTCCGTACGGGCCGTACCAGGGTACGACGCGGATCGCGAGGGTGCCGGCCTTGACGGCGGGGTCCGATTTCGCGAGCTCCTCGGCTTCGGCCTGCGTCTCCGTGTCGAAGATGAAGATGCCGCGCAAGGACTGATCGGCTTCCTTCGGGTCGTAGGCGAACGGCCCCGCGATGAGGAGCTTGCCTTCTTCGGCAAGCTTGCGGATGTTGGCCATGTGCCCTTCCTGCAGCTTCGCGGAGGCCTCGGTCTTCTCGGGTGACCAGGCCGGGCCGCGCGTGAGGAAGCCCATGTAGTAGATGCGCATCCCGCGCCCGTCCTTCGCCCGCTTGGACTTGGTTGGGGTTGGTGAGAGAGCGGGGCTGACCACTTCGGGAACCGCGGCAACGGCTGCGCCAGCCGCGACCAGGCCGGCGACGACAACGACGAGAAGGGCTGTGGCTGTCCTCATGGAGTCTCCTTCCCCTTCTACTTACCCGCGTCGGCCAGCGCCTTTTTCCTCACCGCCTCGAATTCGTCTCCCGCGTTCCACTTCGGCATCTCGGCCGCGTTGCCCACGAGGCAGCCCAGCCAGAACGCGCCCTGCACGTCTTCCACGGCGCCGCTGAAGTCCCAGCCCTCGTGGAACTCGTCCGACGGCTGGTGGTAGTCGGCCTTCTCGTACGCCGCCTGCTGCTCGCGCCCGAAGCCCGCGGGCTTGCCGATCGCCTCCGTGCCCTTCTTGAGGTACGCGGCGGGCACTCCCACCTTGGCGAAGCTGAACTGATCGGACCTGTAGAACGTGCCCTTGTCGGGGAACTGGTCGCCCTCGAGGCGGCGGCCCTGGAACACGGCGATCGCCTTGAGGGGAACGTCGAGAGACGACTTCCCGAGCCCGATGTTCACGAACTCCGCGGTCTTCCCGAACCAGCCGATGCCGTCCACGTTCACGTTCGCGGCGATGCGCCCGGCGGGCACGGGCGGGTTCTTCGCGAGGAGCTCCGATCCGAGGAGCCCCTGCTCCTCCGCCGCGACAAACGCGAAGTACGTGGACCGCGCGGGAGCTTTCGGCAACCGGGTGAAGGCCTTGGCCACGGCCAGCATCGCCGCGACGCCCGACGCGTTGTCGAGCGCGCCGTTGTAGATCGCGTCCGCGCCCGGCTTGGCGCCCTCGCGGATTCCGAGATGGTCGTGATGCGCGGTGTAGATCACGGCCTCGCTCGAGCGCTTCGGATCCGAGCCCGGCAGGAGTCCGATGACGTTCCCCGACTCCTTCTGCGAGATCGCGCTCGTGAGCGCGATCGACACCTTCACGCCCAGCGGCACGGGCCGGAAGTCGCGCTTCTCCGCCGCGGCGCGCAGCGTGTCGAGGTTCTTCCCGCCCAGCTCCGCGAGCTTCTTCGCGAGGTCCTCGCGGGCCCACATCTTCGCGAGGACGCGCGGGCTGCCGTCGTCGGCCAGCTCGAACTGCTCGCCGGCCCAGGACGTCTGGATGACCTGCCAGCCGTAGCCCGCGCTCGGCGTCGTGTGGATGATGATCGCGCCCGCGGCGCCCTTCCGCGCGGCCATGAGGTACTTGTAGTCCCACCGGCCGTACCAGAGGCGCGTCTTGCCGGCGAACAGCTTCGGGTCCGTCTCCGGGTCGTTGTTCATCACGAGGACGACCTTGCCGCGCACGTCGACGTCCTTGAAGTCGTCCCAGCCGTACTCGGGCGCCTCGATGCCGTAGCCCACGAACACGATCTCCGCGCCGTCGAGCCTCACCTCGGGCTTCTGCACGCCCGATACGGCCACGAAGTCGTCACCCAGCGTGCCCGAGGCGGTGCCCGTCGCGGAAGCGAACATCGCCGGGGCCTCGGACGTGCGCTTGATGCCCACGAGCGGGACCTTCTGGATCCAGCCGCCGCCGGGCGCGCCGGGCACGAGGCCCATGCCCTCGAGCTCCGAAACGAGGTAAGCCTGCGTGAGCGCGTCGCCGCGCGTCGCGGGACCGCGGCCCTCGAGCAGGTCCGACGAGAGGAACCGGACATGCGACTTGAGGAGCGCGGGCGTGATCGCCTTCGCGGCCTCGAGCTCCGCGGGCGAGAGGACGGCCTTCTGGGCGGGCGCGGCGAACGCGAGCGCGAGCGTGGCGAGGGCGAGAGCGGTTTTCATGGCGGGCGATTCTCGCAGTTACTCTCGGCGCGTGGCGCCCGTGACCAAGGCCTGGATCCAGATCCACCTCTGCGTGCTCCTCTGGGGCTCGACGGCGGTGCTCGGCCGGATGATCTCCCTCGGCGCCCTGCCGCTCGTGTGGTGGCGCATGGTCATCGTCTCGGCCGCGCTCTTCCTCGCGCCGCGCGTGTGGCGCGGCATCCGGGCGATGACGCCCTCGCTGCGCCTCGCGTACGCCGGAATCGGATGCCTCCTCGCCCTCCACTGGATCACGTTCTACGGTTCCATCAAGCTCTCGAACGCGTCCGTGGGTGCCACGTGCATGGCGTTCGGACCGGTCTTCCTCTCGGTGGTGGAGCCCTGGATCGTGGGCCGGAAGTTCGACCCGCGGGAGCTGCTGCTGAGCGTCGCGGTGATTCCCGGCGTCGCCCTCGTCGTCGGCGGCGTGCCCCCGGGCATGCGCATCGGGATCCTCGTGGGCGCGCTCTCGGCCCTCTTCGTCGCGATCTTCGGGGCGCTCAATAAGAAGCTCGTCACGAAGGGCGACGCGTTCTCGATGAGCGCGCTCGAGCTGGGCTGCGGAGCGCTCCTCGTCACGGTGCTCGTCCCGCTGTTCCCGCACACGGGCCCCGCGTTCCCCGTGCCGGGCCCCCGCGATGCCGTGCTCCTCACGATCCTCGCCATCGCGTGCACCCTCGTGCCGTTCACGCTCTCCCTCGTCGCGCTCCGCAACCTCTCGGCGTTCGGCGCGCAGCTCGCGATCAACCTCGAGGTCGTCTACGCGGCGCTCATCGCTGCGGCTCTCCTCGGAGAGCACCGCGAGCTGTCGCCGCGCTTCTACCTGGGCGCGCTCGTCATCGTGGGCGCCGTGTTCCTGCATCCCGTGCTGGCCCGCCGGCAGGCCCGCGAAGCCCGGGCGGTCTGATGCCTTCGCCCGGTTTCTGTCCACCTCCCTCCAGGAGTAGAGTCGCTACGTGGACTCCGAGCCGGCTGAGGAAGAGACCAAGCCAGCGATCGACCGGCTCGCGGCATTTCACGCATCTCCACGATTGAGGAACCGCGGGGATTCCGCGGACTTCGTCTTGCAGGTGGAATCGATTCCGGATGGCCCGAAGCCTGTGGCCTCGAACGAAACCGTGGCGACCGTCCACGGGGAGGAAACGAAATGACGGAAACCCTCACGGCCGAAGCCCCGACCAAAACCCGGACGCTCATCGAGCTCGAGGACCGGTACGGGGCGCACAACTACCACCCGCTCGACGTGGTTTGCACCAAGGGCGAAGGCATCTGGCTGACCGACGTGGACGGCAAGCGCTACATGGACTTCCTGGCCGCCTACTCGGCCGTGAACCAGGGCCACAACCACCCGCGCATCGGTGAGGCCATGATCCGGCAGATCAAGACGCTCGCCCTCACGAGCCGCGCGTTCCGGAACGACGTCTTCCCGCCGCTCCTCGAAAAGCTCTGCAAGCTCACGGGCTTCGACAAGGCGCTCCTCATGAACAGCGGCGCCGAGGCCGTGGAGACGGCGATCAAGGCAATGCGCAAGTGGGCCTACGACGTGAAGGGCGTGCCCTACCCGAAGGCCGAGATCATCGTGGCCGAGGGGAACTTCCACGGCCGCACCACGACGATCGTGGGCTTCAGCACCGACCCCGACTCCACGAGCCGCTTCGGCCCGTTCACGCCCGGCTTCCGCATCGTCGAGTACGGCTCGCTCGAGGCCGTGAAGAACGCCATCACGCCCGAGACCGCGGCCATCTTCGTCGAGCCCATCCAGGGCGAGGGCGGCGTGATCATCCCGCCCGACGGCTACCTGCGCGGACTCCGAAAGCTGGCCGACGAGCACAACTGCCTGCTCATCCTCGACGAGATCCAGTCGGGCCTCGGCCGCACTGGCAAGCTCTTCGCGTTCGAGCATGAAGGCATCCGCCCCGATGCCATCACCATCG
>CAZXSG010000497.1:2361-4312 GCA_964643185.1 uncultured Holophagales bacterium | reverse complement strand
CGTCCGGGTAGGCAATCGCGTAACTCGTCGGGAGCGCATCGGGCGCCCACGGGCTGGAAATGCAGGACTTGGCCCCAAGAAAGAGCATGCCGGCAATCAGAAGCGGTCCGACAATCTTCCCAAGCGTTACACGTCCAAGTTCAGCCATCACCCACCCTTCCCAACTTCGAGGTCGACGCTATTCCTTGCCCGGTTCCGGGGTCAACTCCGAAAGCAGCGCAGCCCACGCGTCGCCAAGCGAGCCATGCCCTGGGTTTCCGGCCGCCGCGGGATCTTCCGCAGCCCTACGCGGCGCCCTGGAGGATCGAGTAGATGGTCGGACGCGAGAGGCCCACGGCTCGCGCGATGGCCGCCACGGGCTCGCCTTCTGCCTTCAAGCGGCGAACCTGCGCGGCCCGCATCGTCAACCCCTCTTCTCTATCTCAGCGTCCACCTCGATTGAGTCGAGCGCGACGACGCCGCCTCCGATGAACGCGAGCCCTTGAACGATTGAGCGGTACCACGTGCTGAAGCTCATACTCACGGCAGGACTGAAGATGATGATTGCGGTCGCGACAACCCACAGAATCGCCAGGGTGAAGATCCAGATTTTCGACGCCCGTAACGGAGCCTGACGGACCACCTTCCCGGCCACGTATGTGGAGACGAACCCGCTGAAGCCTTCGACGAAGATGAGTGCCATCGTCCCGCGAATCCAAAACCCCTGCATGTCGGTGGATCGCCAAAAGCGGCCGACGTCCTCGAAGCCGCCCCACGCCATCCCTTGCCCGAATTTCATCATGAAGTGTGCAAGGGCCGCCCCGATGAGCGCAGCGGGGATGAACACGAACCATCGGAGCGCGTTCCACATAGAGAACCCCTTCTCGAGCGTCGGTTGCTTTGGGTTCCTTAGATCCTACCGCGACCACCGCGCGGCGGCTGCCTTCGTTGGTTATCTCCTGGCGCGGGGAGGCCGTGCGTATCTTCGCCCTTGCCGTGCTCCGGGGCGCTTGGGGCGCGATGGTTTGGACGCCGACGCTAGCGCCACGTCCAGCGGCCCGATCAAGATCTTCCAAGAGCTCATCGAGGGGCCCGAAGCAACAAGGGGGCGACCCCGGCGGGGTTTCCTTCGAGCGGGACAAATTAACGGGACAACCCCCGCGATTCCCCGCGGAATGCGCAGATTGATTCTCCGGAATTCCGCGGCAGGAGACCGAACGATGAGAGACACGGCGGGACGATTCACGAGGGGCGCCGCTCCTGGCCCGGCCGTCCGAAGGGCCCACGCCCGAGGCCTTCCGCCGTTGGATCTCCGATGCGCTCGAGAGCGAGGAGAACCGGCCGTGCCTGGGTGGACTCATGCCCGCGGGGAGAGCGTCGAGCGCGTGTTCGTGTCGGAGGAGGTTGACGATGATTCGTAAGGAATGGCCGAAGCCTCTCGCGGAGATCTCCGAGCCCGATCGAACGGTCTGCGTCGTGGAGGGTCTCCAAGCGCTCCTCTCGGAAGAGGCGACCGATCCGGAAGCGGCGAAGGACGCGGCCGAGATCCTTCGCCTGCTCCTTAGGATCATCGACCACCGCTTCTCGCGCGCGTGGACCCGGAGTCCAAGGACACCGCGACCTCAAGCCCGTGAACCACCACGGTCCTCAGTCGCAGCCGGGACTAACCACCCTGATTAAGAAGGTAACCCGGGGCATTCTTCGAAGCTCCACGCGCTCGCGGGGGCTCGCGCGTCGAGCCGACGGCAGAGGAGGCGCCCCCGCGGCGAACCGGCCGCGCGGGCAACGGTTCCTAGCTCAGATGTTTTTCGATCGTCGCAAGGAGACCCTTGGCGTGGGTGCTCTGTAGCTCCCAATTCGAGGGCAGCGATTCCTGCTGGTAGTCGGCGATTACCCTAAGGGCGCGCAGATCGAGGCCAGCCTTTCCGGCCCTCCTAAGGCTATCGTCACCATGCCCCTTGAGGAACTTCCC
>CAZXSG010000497.1:631-2351 GCA_964643185.1 uncultured Holophagales bacterium | reverse complement strand
GGGGCGAGCTGAAAGGCCGCGTAGTATAACCGCCCCACCGAAGAGCGGAAATATGCCTCCTTCGGCGTGCCTTTCCCCCCCGCCACGTGCAGCGAATCGCCGACCGTCTCGAAAGTCTCGAACGCGAAGGGCGCCATCACACGGGTCGCTCGGGGTAGAAGTCGAGCACACGGAAGAGCTCGGGGAAGGTATCGCGAACGAAGACGCTCGCCAGGTCCAAGGTGGCTTCGAACTCCGTTTCGCTCAAGTCCACCGGCTTCCGAAACCGGACGAACCAATATGGCTCTTCGAACGCGGCGCGCACTACCGTGAAAGGCCCCAGGCCTAGCTCCTGCAGCTTCTCGGTAACTTTCTTTGGCAGAACGGGCGCTTCGGAGGGCGGAGCGTTCTCTCGCTTCCCCTCCATCGCGGCAAGCACACGGCTGAGCTTCTCGTCGATGCCGACGACCATCTTCCGGAGGGATGCCTGCTCTTGCTTCACTTCGTTCATGGCCGCGTAGGCGTCCCACCCCTGGAACGGCTCGGCTCCCGTCGCAATGATACTGGAGCCCTTCCCTCGGCCCCCCGTGACGCTCGCCTCGAAGTAGGCGAGCCTGTCTTGCAGGGGCTGGATCGATTGGTATCTTGATTGCGCCTTGGCGCTCATTCTGCCGCGCTCCCATGGCGGGGTGGCCCTTGCGTGATCGTGATCTCCTCGAGCCCCTTGCCCTTGGCGTAGAGGTTGAATACTTCCACCATCGAAACGATCGTTTGAACCGTGGTCGGCACGGACATCCGGACCGAAGCCACGGGCAGCGCCTTCGGCAATTCCCCTTCGTTAGGTGTCCGCCCGCCGGGACCCAGTTCGCCGAAGATGAGAGCGAAGTTCGGAGAGTCGCCGTCGAAGGCGACGAGAATCGTGTTCGCGAACACCGGCACGGGAAGCCGGCTCCAATCAAGGTCCACCGCTACGGGTGCTCGAGCGCCAGTAGAAACAGCCACGGCGGGCTGCCCTCCCTCGCGACCGTGTTTCTTCGCCATCTCTTTCTCTCCCCCTACCCGCTCGTGTGCCCGTCGTTGACCTTCGACGGCTCGTGGCAAGCCGTGATGATCGACTCGGCGAGCCCTATGAAGATCCGATCCTGCTCGCGCGTGACCTCCGACTCGACGCCGTTGGCAACGCCGTTCCGCGCCCGGTAGGCGTTCGCGGTGAAGCGCAGCGCCTCCGTGATGACCCCGTACATGGCGGCATCCGCGACCATCGTCCGCTTGCCGTTCTCGGAGTTCGAAACCGTTACATTCATGTTCCCATCTCCCCCTCCCCCCGGCTATCCGCCGGCGTCTCTAAGTTGCTACTCATGGTTTCACGATGGCCTTTGTCCCATGCTTCCCCGCTCGCCAAGACCGCTGCCACCAACGCTTCCTTGGTGGTTCTAGCGGCTCATTCGCGAGGAGAAGGACTCGATCGAGGAGACGCTGACGGCTGACCCAAAGTTGATCCTTCGCCCTCTCTCGGACCTCATCGCTACCCTTTACGAGGTCGTCCATCAACTCGACGGCAGTAACTGTGTATTTATTCGCCTCGTCAGACACCCCTCGCCCCACGAAAAGGCTGGCCTTTCGGATGGCGATGGAATGCCTTTCCATCTCTTTCTCGAGCCGCTCAATGAACAGAGTCAGGGCGCCATCGTCTCGCCCTTCCTCGGGAACCCGATGCCAACGCTCGCGTTCCGAGAATGCG
>CAZXSG010000497.1:0-621 GCA_964643185.1 uncultured Holophagales bacterium | reverse complement strand
ATAGGTAGCCCTCCTGTTCCGCCAGGCGATTCCAAAAGTAAACGACTTTTAGCGGGAGGTGCTTGTTCAATTCAACGTGGAAGGCCAGAGAAACCTTGTATTTTTCGAGACGTCTAGCAACCCAGAACGAGAAGACAAGGAAGACTGCGGCCAGCAGGCCCTTGTCGAGCAGGATCGGCCACGCCTTTGCCCACCATGTCGATTCAATCGCCGAGGAGAGCCACTGCCACAACGTGCCCGCGACGAAGGAATCCCAGGCCAGGTCGGAGAGACTCAAGCTCGCCTCTTACTGAGGAAAAGCTTTAACGCGAACTCGTCGGCGTCCAGGTTTATCCCGGTGCCGAGCCGGGCCCGGAGCGCCGGCGCCTTGAGGTGCGGGAAGTCGGGCGCATCGATGCCACGGAGTAGGACCGTCTCGGATTCGCGGCCAGAGATTCTGAGGACGATGGTGTCTCCGTCGAGCACCTTCACGACTTCCGCGGCCACCTCGGCGCTTGGCGAGGGCGGGGCAGCCGAACCGCTGAGTGCCAAGACGAGAAGAGCCGTGGCGCCGATCGATCTCATCGGGCTTCGTCGCCGCGATCTGGACCAGGACGGTCTGTACGTACTCCATGTTCACCT
>CAZXSG010000496.1:0-4317 GCA_964643185.1 uncultured Holophagales bacterium | reverse complement strand
GTGGCGGCGAGCCGCACGGGCCGCGCGCTGCCGGGCGACGGGGCCGCCCGGGCCGTGGCCGCCTGGCGGGACCGGCTTCGCCCCGGCGACCTCGGGCGCTCGACCATCCGCTTCTTCGGCGGCGAGCCGCTCCTCAACTGGGGCGTGATGGAGCTCGCGCTCGACACCGCCGACGCGGGCCTTTCCCCCGCGCCCCGCTTCATCGTGAACACCAACGGCACGCTTCTCCGGGAAGAGCAGGTCGCGGCATTCGCGGCGAAGGAGGGCCGGCTCAGCGTCGCGCTCAGCCTCGACGGCGTGGGAGGGGAAACGAACCGTCTGCGCACGTACAAGAGCGGGCGCGGCACGTTCGAGGACGTGGATCGCGCCGCGAACCTCCTCGCGGCCGCGCGGATTCCCATGTCGCTGAGCGCCGTGGTGGGGGAGCACAACCGGCACGGGCTCCTCGACCTCGCGCGCTACGCGGCCGACCTCAGAGACCGGCATGCGGACGCGCCGGTGATGCTCTCCCTGGAGCCGATCCTCTCGCCCGGCGGGGAGGAGGCTCACGGCGAGGAGCTGCTGTCGTTCTACCTCGGGGTCCTCGATTTCTGCCGGGACGCGGGGCTTCCCGTGGGCGGCAAGCTCTTCTGGGCCTTCGACGCCCTGCTCGACGAGCAGGGAGCCTCGGGACACTTCTGCTCCGTGACGAACTCCGAGCTGTCCGTGGGACCCGGCGGCGACCTCATCGTCTGCCACGCGATTCCCGGCAGCCGCTACGGCGCGCTCGAGGATGCCGAGCGCGGCTCCTCGCTGCCCGTGCTTCCGCTCTACGAGGACCGCACGGGCGACCGCGTCGAGGGCTGCGCGGGCTGCGAGGTGGAGGGCCTCTGTGGGGGCGGCTGCATGGCGCAGAGCACGCGGGCCACGGGCAACGCCCGCGGAAACCCGGGCCCCGTCTTCTGCACGCTCGTGCGCGGGATCTTTCGGCGCTCGGTCGACGATCTGCTGGCCCGGGCGTGACGGTGGCGCTCGCCGTCGTGGGGCTCGAGACGAGCGCAGGAGCGTGCCTTCTTGCGTCCGGAGACGCGCCGTGTTCCCTGTGCCTGGAAGCCCGGCTCGTGGAGGCAGGCTTCCTGATCGAGTCGCCCATCTTCACCGTCACAGAGGGGTCCCTCGAGCCCGCGCTGCTTTCCGTGCTCGAGCGGAGCGCCCCCGGCCTCGCGTCCGTCCTGAGGTTCGAGGGCGACGAGGTGACCCGTCACGACCTCCTCCGCGTGCCGGGCTGTGCACGCTGCGGGGGTGACCAGATGCTGCTTCCCGATCGCTCGTACGAGGCCGGGCTCCTGCGCGACCCGCTCACCGGCATCACCTCGATCCTCGAGATCAGCGATGCGTCGGAAAGCGCCACACTTCTATGGACGAGCGTGATCGGCCGCGTGCACATGCCGCTCGACGAGGAGCCCGAGGTCGCCCGCGGACACGGACCCGATCTCGCGAGCGCCCACGAGATCCAGCTCGGCGAGGCCGTCGAGCGCTACGCCGCGCTGCATCCCGCCGCGGGCCGGCTGGTCCTTGCGAAAGGCCGAGACCTCGCCGGGCTCACGCCGCCGCTCGATCTCTTCTGCGGTTTCGACGAGGAGCAGCGTGGGCTGACGGGCTATGCGCCGATCGACCCGGATGCCGAGCTCGCGTGGATCGAAGGCCAGGCGCTCGGCACCGGCGAGCGGCGCCTCGTCCCCGCCGCGTCGGTGTTCCACACGCGCTCGTGGAACCGCGCCGGGCCGCGCGCCGGGCCCATGCGGTCGAGCGGCATCGCGAGCCACCGCTCCGTGGCGGAGGCGCGCCGGCGGGCGCTCCTCGAGGTGGTCGAGCGGTTTCGCGTCGTCGAGGCGTGGCATCGCCGGACCTACGGTCCGAAGGTCGACCCCGCATGCCTGCCCGGCCGCCTCGACCCGCTGGTCGCGCGGCTCGGGGAGGCCGGTCTCTCGCTCTCGCTGCGGGGGCTGGCTCTGCCCCCGCAGGTTCCGTCCGTCCTCGCCGTCGTGACCGGCGACGTCTACCCGTGGGTCGCGCTCGGGTTCGCGGCCCGGCTGGATGTGCCCGAGGCCGCGGCCGCCGCGACCGCGGAGGCCGCATTGCTGTGGCAGTGGATGGCGCGCCACGAGCCGGCGTCGCAGCCGGGCGCGCCGCCACCTTCGCTTGCGCGCCCCGACGCGCATACGGGCTACTGGGCGACGGAGGAGCGCTCCCGCGAGCTCCGCGCCGAGCTGACCGCGGACGGCGCGTTCGCTTCGGCAAGCGGGGAAGTCACCGAGGCCGAGCTGGTTGGAGAGGTTCTCGCCCTCGCTCCCGACGCCGTCTCCGTGGTGCTCGGTCCTCCCGACTGTGCGGCCTGCGGCTTCGAGATCGTGCGGATCGTCGCGCCCGGGCTTCCGCTCCTCTCCTTCGGCAGCGTCGGCACACCGAGGCTCCACGCGGCGCGGCTCGGGCTGCCGGAACGCTCCGGGATCCACCCGTTCGGATGACCATGAAGATCACGCTCGTCTCCATCAACTGCAACGACAGGCACTACTCGCTGGGCACCTACACGCTCGCGGCCACGGTGAAGCGGCGGCTGCCGGGCATCGACGTGCGCGTCGTGAACCACTCGGTGCTCAAGACCAGCCGGCACGTCCTCTTCGATCTGCTTTCACAGCCGTCGGACCTCTATGGCTTCTCCGTTCATCACGGACACGGCCCGAAGATCCTCGACCTCATCCGCGACCTGCGCCATCTGCAGCCCGGGGCCCGCATCGTCCTCGGCGGTATCGACGTCATCTCGCAGGATCCGCAAGAGCTCGAGGGGCTGGTGGACCACTGCGTCGTGGGCGAGGGCGAGTGGGCGTTCGTCCATCTGATCACGGCGCTTGCCGCGGGTGAGGAGCCCACGCCGTTCGCGTGTCTCGTGCGCCCCGGTGAGCTGGGCCGCTCCGAGGGCACGAAGCTCGTGCAGCACGACACGCTCGACGAAGTTCCGTCGCCGTACCTCGACGGCGTGTTCGACGCGTACGACACGTACCCGACCGTGTACGTGGAGACCTACCGCGGCTGCATCTGGAGCTGCAGCTTCTGCTACGAAGGCCGGGGAAGGCGGCACACCGGCGGCTACTCGATGGCGCGGGTCGAAGAGGAGCTTCGCTTCCTGCTGGAGCGCCGTGTGCCCCAGATCGAGTTCTACGACACGATCTTCAACGTGAACCCGGAGCGCACGCGGGCGCTCCTGTCGTTCCTCGTCGAGCACAACCGCGGCACCCGCTTCATCGGCGAGTTCATGCTCGAGTGGCTCGAGGAGGACCAGATCGAGCTTCTGGGCAAGGCGGACTTCGCGATGATGGAGGTGGGGCTCCAGAGCGTGAACGAGGAGACGCTCCGAAAGAGCGGCCGCAAGACCGACCTCGCGCGCTTCCGCCGGAATGCGGAGCTCGTCCTCGACCGCACCAACGTGAACCTCTGCATCGACGCGATGTACGGACTCGAGAACGACGCCTTCGAGGACTTCCGCGCCACGGTCGACACCATCGGTACGTTCGAAGGGAAGAACGGCCGGCGGCCCACGCCGATCCTCTTCGTCACGAACATCCACAAGGGGACGCGCCTGTATCAGAAGCGCGGCGGAGACATGGCCCTCGCCGGCGAGCAGGGAGGCACGGTCCTCGCGAGCCCGTCGCTGTCGATCGAGGACACGCGCCGTTTCTACGAGCTGTTCTACGGCTACCTGTTCCTGAGGGGCACGTTTCCGCAGACGATGAACGACCTCACCGGCGCCCTGCAGCGGCACTCGGGACGTTCGCTGTCGGGGATCTACGAGGCGCTGGCCCTCTTCCTTCGCGAGTTTCCCGAGGGGCGCATGGTTCTCGAAGAGACCGATTGGACCGACTTTCGCGCGAACCCGCTGCTCCGGTTCTTCCTCTCGACGATCGATCGCGGGTATCTGCTCGAGGTCGCGCGGCGCATCGGAGCCGGCTCGCCGGAGGCCCTCGAAGAGATCGGCGGCCTCGTGGCCCGCGAGACGGGCGACGCCTCCGCCGATCCGAGCGCTTAGCTTCGCCCCACCCGCTCCCGCACATGCAGCCGGAGCGACGTGAGGAGATCGCCCCACCAGAGGCCCATGGTGCGCAGGAACGCGGCGCTGGCCTCACCGTGGCGCACGGGGTGATCCGCGCGGAGAGCGCTCCAGCCACTGTGGCGCACCGTGACCCGCGTGCCCCCGTTCGAGGGCCCGAACCCCACGGTTGCCAACGTCTTCTCGTCTGACGCGAGGTTGGAGGCCCTCGCGTCGAGGGCCAGGCCCGCGGG
>CAZXSG010000495.1:0-4319 GCA_964643185.1 uncultured Holophagales bacterium | reverse complement strand
CCCGGCCGGCCGGGGGGTGGTGGACGGCGTGGGGACGCACCTTGTGGGGTTGATCGGAATCGAGGCCGCCGCGCGGATCGGGGAACGCCGGGTTCTTGTACTCCGGGTACTGGGCGATATCGCCGGCGATCGGTCCCGCGCCCGCCGTCTCGCCGACGAAGTTACCGATGAGGTGCGAGTACGTCCAGTTGCCGCCGAGCGAGAGCTGACGCGTGGGGCGGTACGCAAGCTGGAGCTGGAACGCGTCGTAGACCCTCTCGTAGAGGTCGGTGTTCTCGACGTAGCCGATGTCGAAGCGCTGGCCGAAGGGATCGACGACCTGGCCGGTCGTGCGGTCCCTGCGGATCGAGTAGAAGTCCTTGTAGTCCCTGTGGATCACGTCGGCGCGCCAGGAGAGCTTCGAAGAGAGGGCGCCCGCGAGGCCAAGGGACAGCTCGTTGGCATTGGGAGAGCGGAGGCCCCCGTCGATGCGGTTGTTGAGACCCGGGATGCTCACCTGTCCGAGCCCGGCGTTGCAGTCCGGACCGGGGCAGCCCTGGGCGGAGAACCACGCGAAGAGCTGGTTGAGCGCGTCGGCCGTGCTGGTGAGCGGGGCGCCCGCCACGGTGTTGATTCCGGGGCCGTTGTAGAAGTACAGGTAGATCGCGGGCACGCCGGCGCCCGAGGCCGAGTTCGCGAGGCTGTCCTGCAGGGCCGCGACGTAGCGACCGTAGCTCGCGTTCACGCGGAGCGAGCCGGTGCCGAAGACGTCCCAGGCGGCCGCGATGCGGGGGCTCCAGTTCGAGTCGTCGGCCGTCTTCACGCCGCGGCTGTCCTGCGCGTCGTTCTTGTCGTAGCGGAGACCCAGGTTCAGGGAGATGCGATCACTCAGGCGCACCGAATCGTTCAGAAAGACCGAGTGCGTGCGGAGATCGGTGCCCTGGCTCTCGGAGGCGACGGGCCAGTGAACGATCCACGTGCTCGTTCCGGGGCGGAAGACCGGATACACGGAGCCGTTCTGGAGAATGGTCGAGGGAGCCCAGATGGAGTAGTCGCTGCCGGCCTGGTAGTTGTTGTTCAGGATGCTGGCCGAGAAGCCGTCGTAGCCCGCCACGAGCGTGTGGCTCCCGAGGCCGGGAACGCTGAAGAACGCAGTCCCCTTGAGCAGGATGTTCTCGTTGTCGCGGTGCTCGCCGTCGCCGCAGACGCCGCAGAACGTGGGCGAGTTGTAGCGGGCGTCGCGGGAGCGGTCGTAGATCCAGGTGCCCCGGACGAGATCCCGGTGGTCGGCCCCGCTCCCCTCGAACGTGAAGGTCCGGGCCGAGTACTGGCCTTCGACGAAGAACGTGTCCGAGAGGACGCCGCTGTAGTTGACCGACAGGAGCGTCTGCGGCGTCGTGCGGTCGACGTCCAGTCCGTCCAGCGCCAGCAGGCGGTAGCCGGTGTAGTTCTTCTCGGCCCGATCGATGCCGGTGTAGGAACCGGTGAGGCTGTGGTTCGCGAACGGGGTGAAGGTGAGCTTCGCTTCGTAGCGCTTCTCGTCGGACTCGTACTCGTACGGCACGTTGGTGAAGACCGTCTGCTGGCCGGTCGTCGCGTCGAGCAGGCGGCCGGCGCCGAAGAACCAGAGCCGGTCCTTCAGGACCGGGCCCCCGAACGTCGCCTCGTAGCCCGGCGTGATCTTGTCGACCAGCGTCTCGCCCACCGGCGTTCGCGCCTGCCAGTCGTCGTTCGTGAGGCTCAGCCGGAAGCTGCCGGAGAAGTCGTTTCCGCCCGACTTCGTGATCGCGTTGACCACCCCGCCCGTGAACCGGCCGTACTCGGCGGAGATGGCGGCCGTCGAGGTCGTCGTCTCCTGGATCGCGTCCTCGATGAACAGGGCGAACGGCGTCTGCCGGATGTTGTCCTGAACGACCACGCCGTTCACGGTGTAGAGGTTCTCGAACGACTGTGCGCCCGAGATCGTCACCGCTCCGCGGGGCCCGTTCGCGTTGACACCCGGCGCGAGGTTGACCGACGCGAGGAGCGTGCGGCTCACGGGCAGCTTCTTCGTCAGCTCCGACGTGAACGTCGTCGACGCGGTCGTCGACGTCGAGATGGCCTCGGTGCCCGTGGCCACGACCTCGGCCTCGGCCGAGACCGCGGAAAGGGAGAGCGCAGCATCGAGGCTCGCCGTCTGCGAGCTCGCGAGCCGCAGCGACCGCGTGACGTTCTGGAAGCCCGCGAGCGCGAAGCTCACGGTGTACTCGCCCGGCGGCAGCCTCACGAGCACGTAGTCGCCCGACGCGTTGGTGATCGCCGTCCGCTCGCCCTGGAGCCCCACGGACCTCACGACGACCGCGACTCCTGGCAGTCCCTGTCCTTCGTTCTGCACGCGGCCCGAGAGCGTGGCCGTGGGCAGCCCCTGCGCGTCCCCGCGCCCGGCGAGAGCGATCAGCGCGGCGCACAGCGCGCTCATCCCGAATATGTGTCTTCCGTGTCCTGGAAACATGACCAGTCCTCCTGCGCCTCGGGAGAGCAACGCCAGTGCCCCTCGCCGCTTCCGGACTCGTCCCGCGAGGGACGCGATCGCGACGCGGGAGCGCCGCTTCGTCCCCGAGGGCCGACGGACTCGTTTCGAGTCCTTGGGTCGCCCTACCAGGTCTAGGAGAAACGGCGGAGGGCCTCGAGGCGGGGCTGGTGCGCCGCCGAGACCGCGAGGACCGTGTCGTCGCGCAGCACCACGACGGACTCGCCCGACTCCGACGCGCGGAGCTCCTTCACGCGCTCGAGGTTCACGATCGTCGAGCGGTGGATCCGCAGGAAGCGCGCGGGGTCGAGCCGCTCCTCCATGGTCCGCGTCGTCTCTCGGTGCGCGTAGACGTCTTTCCCCGCATGGAGGAGCACGTGGTTCCGCTGCGATTCGATGTAGTCGACGTCGGCGACCTTGAGGAGCACGCTCCTCACGCCGTCGCGCACGAGGAGCCATCGGGGGTGCGCGCGCCGGACCTCCATGTCGTCGAGCACACGGCTCAGCGAGGTTTCGAGCCGCTCCACCGACTGCGGCAGGAGCCGGCGCCGCACTCTCTTCACCGCCGCCTCCACGCGCTCCCGCCCGAACGGCTTGAGGAGGTAGTCGACGGCGTTCTGGTCGAACGCGCGCACCGCGAAGAGATCGTGCGCGGTGACGAAGACGACCACCGTGCGGCTCTCCGTCGCGAGGGACGACGCGACCCTCAGCCCGTCGAGCCCGGGCATGTCGATGTCGAGGAACACGACGTCGGGCGACAGCTCGCGGAGCGCGTGCGCGGCCTTCAGGCCGTCGGCGCACTCCCCCACGATCTCGAGATCGGGCAGACGCTCCAGCGCGTCCCGCAGCCATTCCCGTGCGGAGGGCTCGTCGTCGGCGATCAGCGCGCGCAGATGCATGCCCTGAACATGGAGCACGGGAGCGCGGGCGCAAGCAGCGCCGGGCCGAACCGGCGACCCGCGGGACGAGCGGCCGACGGCCCCGGGACGAAGCTTCAGCCCGACGGGCTACTGCAAGCGTTTGAGCGCGTCCAGCCGGTGGCGGTACGAGGCACTCATCGTGAGGCGCGTCTCGTCGCGCAGCGTGACGATCCAGTCGCCGTTGAACCACGGCTCCAGCTCCTTCACGCGCTCGAGGTTCACGATCGTCGAGCGGTGGATCCGCAGGAAACGGTTCGGGTCGAGGAGCGCTTCCATCGTCTGCGTCGTCTCGCGATACGGATAGCCCTCCTTTCCCGCGTGGAGCACCACGTTGTTGCGGGAGGACTCGACCCAGTCGATGTCGGCGATCTTCAGGAAGACGCTCTTCTTGTCCTTCTTCACGAGGAGCCACTTGGGATACCCGCGCGCGACGCGCAGCTTCTCGAGCACGGCCGAGAGGTTCTCGCGGAGCCCGGAGAGCTCCCGCGGCGCGAGGTGCGAGCGCACCTTGCGGAGCGCCGCGAGGACGCGCTCCTCGCCGAACGGCTTGAGGATGTAGTCGACCGCGGAGACGTCGAAGGCCTTCACCGCGAACGCGTCGTAGGCCGTCACGAACACGACGGCCGGAATCCGCTCGGGGCCCAGCGTCTCGAGGACGCCGAAGCCGTCGAGGCCGGGCATCTGCACGTCCAGGAACACGAGGTCGGGCTTGAGGCCCTCGACGGCCACGACGGCCTTGAAGCCGTCCTCGCACTCGCCGACGACGACCACGTCGGGGTCCTTCGCCACCTGGAGGCGCAGCCATTCGCGGGCTGAGGGTTCGTCGTCGACGATGAGAACTCGGAGCGTCATGCGGCAGCCTTCGTCTCGTACGAGACGGGAAGCCTCAAGGTTGCCCGGACGCCTCCGGA
>CAZXSG010000494.1:0-4340 GCA_964643185.1 uncultured Holophagales bacterium | reverse complement strand
CGGGCGGCGGGCTGCCGGGGAGGATGGGGACCTCGCCGAAGAACGTTCCCTCGCCCATCACGCGGATGCGGTGGTTCTTGCCGTGCTGGTCCTTGACGAAGGCCTTGACGGTTCCCTCCGTGAGGACGAAGAGGCTGCCGCCGGGCTCTCCCTCGCTCATGATCACGTCGCCGGGCTCGAAGGACACGAGATTGAGGCCTGAGATCACCGCCAGGAGCTCATCCTCGGAAAAGTCGCTGAAGAGCGGCGAGCGGTTTCGCTGCTTCGGAGCTGGAGCCTGTGGAGCCGGGCTGGGACCCGGACGGGGCGAGGCGCTGATCGGCGAAGGGCTCACGCCAGCCGCCGCTGGGATCGCATCGCCCGAAAGATCGTCCTCGGGCTCCAGGATTCCGCCGCGGCTCGCGAGCCCGGCGGGCAGCTTGAACACGAACGTGCGCTCGTCATCGGCCCCGAGACGGCCCCCGCCGTCGACGGCCATCACCGTGCCCGACCGCGGGATGCCGAACGTCTGCTCCACCGAGATCTCCGCGCCGAGCGAGGTCTGCGCGGGCTCGGGCGGAGGCGTCGGCCTGCGCGCGGCCGGGAGATCCATCGTTTCGTCCATCTCGGCGGCGCGCACCGTGGAGGCGCTGGCGTCCCGGGTGAAGCCGAGCTGCGAATAGAGGCTCACGAGCGAGTTGCCCGAATCCTGATGCTCCTTGACGAGCCGCGAGAGGCGGGCCTCGTCGGCCTTGCCGGGCGAGAGGCGCTGCATCTTCTTGAGCACGGTGATGGCCTTGGCCGGCTGGCCGCGCCGCGCCCACTCGTCGGCGATCTCGGAGAGCACGTCGCAGGCCTCGTCGGCCTCGCCGTCGAGCGCGAGGACGTCGGCCAGGTGCTGCTTGAGCGCGAGGTTCCGGGGGTCCTTCTCGAGCTCGCCGTGGAGCACGTCCTTGGCTTCTTCGTACTTCCGCCTCGTCACGAGGTCGAGCACGTACGAGAACGTGTGCCCGCCGATCATCGAGTACGACATAGCGTTTCGAGCGTAGGCCGCAGGGGGAGGGGAGTCAAGGAACGCGAGCCCGGTGTATCGTCGCGCCTCAACTTTTCAAGGGACAGGCAGGGGAGGATAGATGGACTTCAAGTACGTTGACGACAACCTGTACCGGCGGATCGACGGGTGGCACAGCCCCATCCTCGGCCAGCACATGCCCATCGTGACCTACGGGCACGCGGGTCATCCCCTTCTCCTCTTTCCCACGGCGGCGGCCGACTTCCTCGAGAACGAGCGGTTCTTCCTCATCAAGTCCATCGAGCCGTTCCTCATGCAGGGGCGCGTTCGCGTCTTCTCCATCGACTCCATCAACCGCCAGGCCTGGATGGACGACAAGCTCCCGGTGCCCGAGCAGGCGCGCCGTCAGCAGCTCTACTCGAGCTACGTGGAGCAGGAGGTCGTGCCCTACATCCGCGCCGTCTCGGGCTCGGGCACGGTGCGCATCGGCACCACGGGCGCGAGCTTCGGCGCGTTCCACGCGGCCAACACGCTCTTCCGCCGTCCCGATCTCTTCGACACGCTCATCGCGATGTCGGGCTTCTACGACCTCGGGCCCGATTACCTGCGGGGCTACAGCGACGACAACTGCTTCTTCAACAACCCCGCGTGGTATCTGCCCGGTCTCTCGGGCCATTACCTGGACCTCCTCCGCCACACGTGCAACATCAACATCATCACGGGCCAGGGGGCCTACGAGGCGCCCGAGGCCTCGCGGTCTCTCTCCTCGATCCTCGCCGCGCGGGAGATCCCCCACAACCTCGACGTGTGGGGCCACGACGTGAACCACGACTGGCCGTGGTGGCGGAAGATGCTCCCCTACTACGTCGAGCGCCTCGGCTGGTAGAGGGTCGTCGAGGAGACGTAAACCCGGGTTGATGCTCGAGCTCGAGGACGTCCACAAGGTCTACGAGGGGAAGTCGCGGGTCGCGGCCCTCTCGGGCGTTTCGCTGCGCATCGCGGCGGGCGAGATGGTGGCCGTGATGGGGCCCTCGGGCTCGGGGAAGTCCACGCTGCTCCACCTCATGGGCGGGCTGGACGTCCCCACTCACGGGCGCGTCGTCGTGGCCGGGGAGGACCTTGCGGAAAAGGGCGAGGAGGGCCGCTCGCTGTTCCGGAGGACGCACGTCGCGTACGTCTTCCAGGCGTTCCACCTCATGCCCACGCTCAGCGCGGCGCAGAACGTCGCGCTGCCGCTCCACCTCGCGGGGGTTCCGCGCAAAAACGTCGACGAGCGCGTCGCGCGGACGCTCGTCGACGTCGGGCTGGGCGAGCGGGCCGGGCACCTCCCCGACGAGCTCTCGGGCGGCGAGAGACAACGGGTCGCGATCGCGCGCGGGCTGGTGACGGGTGCACCGCTCCTCCTGGCCGACGAGCCCACGGGGAACCTGGACTCGGCTCGCGGGGCGGAGATCCTCGCGCTCCTCACGCGGATCCACGAGGAGCGCGGGACGACGATCGTCATGGTCACCCACGACGAGGCCGCGGCGGGTACCTGCCGCAGGGTCGTGAGGATCCGCGACGGCCGCGTCGAGACAGACGGACGAGCCTAGCTAGGTGCGATTCCTTCTCGCGACGCTGTCCCTCTCGTACCTCACTCGGCACAAGGTCAAGTCGCTCCTCACCCTTCTCGGCGTCGTCGTGGGCGTCGCGACGTTCAGCGCGATTCGGAGCGCGCAGGACACGCTCACCACCGGGATCCGCGGCACCGTGGACCGCATGGCCGGGAAGGCCCAGCTCCAGATCTCGGCGGAGGGTGGAGTTCCCGAGGAGCTCCAGGAGCAGATTCGCGAGCTGCCCGGCATCCGCGCGCAGAGCCCGGTGATCGAGCAGGTCGTGAGCGGGCTCGAGGGCATCTCGAATGCCGGCGAGATCGGCAGCGTGCTCGTTCTCGGCGTCGACCTCCTCGGTGACCGCGAGATGCGCGACTACGGGTTCGAGGGTTCCGAAGAAGACCTCGACGATCCGCTCCTCTTCCTCGCGCAGGCCGACTCCGTCGCCCTCGCGCGTCCCCTCGCCGAGCGCGCGGGCGTGAAGGTGGGGGAGAGCCTCGTGCTGCGCGCGCCCGAGGGCCCGAAGCGCGTCGTCGTGCGCGGGCTCCTCTCGCCCAAGGGCTTCGCCGAGGCGTTCGGCGGAAACCTCGTGGTGATGGACGTGTACGCCGCGCAGAGCCTCTTCGGGCGGGGCCGAAGGTTCGACCGCATCGAGCTGCGTCTCGAGGAAGGCACGCCGCTCGACACCGCGACGGGTGTTCTCGAGAAGGCGCTCGGGCCCGGCTTCCAGGTCGAGACGCCGGCGATGCGCGGCGCGCAGATGGAGCAGCTCGTCACGAACTTCGTCGCGGGCTTCTCGATCTCGAGCGGCTTCGCGCTCTGCATCGGGACGTTCCTCATCTTCAACTCCTTCACCGTTTCCGTGAACCGGAGGCGGCGCGACATCGGCACGCTCCGCTCTCTGGGCGCGACGCCGCGGCAGATCCAGACGCTGTTCCTCGCGGAGGCCGCTCTCATGGGCCTCGTGGGCGGCGCGCTCGGCGTTCTCGCGGGGGGTGCCCTGGCCGACGGGTTCCTCACGATCATGGGCGGCACGGCGAACACCGTGTACGGCGTCGCGGACTCCTCCCGGCACGCGTCGCTCACGCTCGAGGTCGTGCTCACGTCACTGGCCGTGGGCCTCGTGGCCTCGCTCGCGGGCGGTTTCGCGCCGGCGCGTGCCGCCGCGCGCGTGCCGCCCACGGAGGCCTTCGCGAAGGGGACGTACCTCGCGAGCGTGCCCGGCTCACCGAAGCGGCGCATCGCCGCCGGGCTGGCGCTTCTCGCCGTGGCCGTGGCCGTCGCGCTCATGCTGCCGGTCGCCGCGATGCCGCTCGTGCTGCTCGTCCTCGCCCTGGCCATCGCCGGGGCCGTGCTCTTCGCGGGGCCCCTCTCGCGGCTCGTGCTGGAGCGCTCCGCGGGGCTGCTCACGCGGTTCGCCCCCGTGTCGGGGCCGCTCGCGCTCGACTCCCTCCTGGGCAATCCGCGGCGCACGGCCGGCACGGTGACGGCGCTGACGCTGTCCCTCGCGTTCGTGCTCGGGCTGGGCGCCTACATGGACTCGACGAAGAAGGTCATGGTGCGCTGGATGGACGACATCCTCACGTCGGACCTCTACGTCCGCGCGTCCGCGAATCTCGTGAGGCCCGACTTCCGATATCCCGCGGCGCTTCGCGAGGAGCTCCTCGCCATTCCCGGCGTGCACGCGGTGGAGAGCTATCGGGGCGCGCGGATTCCCTACCGCGGGAAGTCGGTGCTCTTCATGTCGATCGAGGTCG